>CAIXUE010000116.1 GCA_903922545.1 uncultured Alphaproteobacteria bacterium
CCAGCGCCTGCGCCGTGGCGACGGAAAGCTGGCGGCTGGCGGAATTGGCGCCCAGGATGCTGGAGTCCAGATGCAGAAGGTTCATGGCATGTCTCCTTGGTTCGACAGGGAGAAAATGGGCGGTTTCCATCCATTCCAAAAGCCGCTATATTTCCATGGTATCCATCGGAATACTCGATACATGCTGGATGGCGTTTCCCTGGACCAGTTGCAGGCGTTTATCGCCGCCGCCGATGAAGGCAGCTTTTCCGCCGCGGCGCGCAAATTGCGCCGGGCGCAATCGGTGGTCAGCGAATTGGTCAGCGGGCTGGAAGGCCAGATCGGCGTGGCGCTGTTCGACCGCAGCCGCCGCTATCCGGCGCTGACAAAGGAAGGCGCGGTGCTGCTGGCGGAGGCGCGGGCCATTGCCGGCGGCGTGGATTCGCTCAAAGCGCGGGCCAAGGGCATGGCCAAGGGGCTGGAGCCGGAATTGTCGGTGGTGGTGGATGTGCTGTTTCCCATCGCAGCGGTGACGGAAGCGGCCAAGGAATTTCGCACAGCGTTTCCGGGCGTGCCGCTCAGGCTTTTTGTGGAAGCGCTGGGCGCGGCGTATCAGCCGATTTTGGATGGGATAGCGGGATTGGGAATAGTGGGCTCGCTGCCGCTGCAGCCGCCGGAGTTCGCCAGCGAGCGGTTGATATCGGTGGCCATGATCATGGTGGCGGCGAAGGATCACCCGCTGGCGAAAAAGAAAGGCGTGATCACCAAGGCGGAACTGGCCAAGCATGTGCAGCTGGTGCTGACGGACCGGTCGCAACTTTCCAAGGGGCGGGAATTTGGCGTGATGTCGCCCTTTACCTGGCGGCTGGGCGATCTGTTTGCCAAGCATGCGTTTTTGCTGGGCGGGCTGGGTTGGGGCGGCATGCCGCTGCATGCGGTGAAGGCCGACCTGGCGGCGGGAAGGCTGGTGGAATTGTCAGTGGAAGACGTGCCCAGGGGCGGGTTGATGCTGCCGATGGCGGCGGCCTATCCGATTTCCGCGCCGCCGGGGCCTGCGGGGCGCTGGTTCATTGAGCGAATGAAGCAATGTCCGGGCAACGCGTGAGGCGTCAGCCGCCCGCGATCTCTTCGCGCTTCAGCGCCAGGGCCAGCCATAATTCTTCGTCGGCGTCGCGGCTGGCCTGCACCTTCGCAAGATCAGCCGAAAGCGCGGCGAATTTTTTGGGATCTTTGGCGTAGAGATCGGGCACCGAGAGCTGCAACTCCAGCGCCGCGATGGCGCGGTTTTGTGTTTCGATTTTCTCCGGCAAGGTTTCGAGTGCGTGCTGTTCGGAGAATTTGAGCTTGGGCGCGGCCTCGGCGCGGATGCGAGTGTCGGACTTGGGCGTTTTGGATTTGGCGGCGCTTTTATTTTCGATAGTTTCGACGCCTGCGCCGCGCTGGGCCTGCATGTCGGAATAGCCGCCGGCATAGATGGAAAAAATCCCCTCGCCTTCCGCCATGATGATGCGGGTCGCCACCCGGTCGAGAAAATCGCGGTCATGGCTGACGATCAGCGCGGTGCCGGGATATTCACCCACCACCTCTTCTAGAAGATCGAGCGTTTCCAGATCCAGATCGTTGGTGGGTTCGTCCAGCACCAGAAAGTTGGACGGCGTGGCGAAAAGCCGGGCCAAAAGCAGCCGCGCCCGCTCGCCGCCCGACAGGACCTTCACCGGTGTGCGCGCCTGCTGCGGGGTGAACAGAAAATCCTGCATATAGGAAATGACATTGCGCGGCTTGCCGCCGACCCAGACCGTGTCGCCGCCGCCCGTCAGCACATTGGCGAGATTTTCTTCCGGATGCAGGCTGGCGCGGGTCTGGTCCAGCTTGACCATCTGCAGCGCGGTGCCGAGCTTCACATTGCCGGCATCGGGCTGAAGTTCGCCGATAAGAATTTTGAGCAACGTGGTCTTGCCGATGCCGTTGGGGCCGACAATGCCGATGCGGTCGCCACGATGGATGCGAAGCGTGAAATCGCGGATCACATTTTTTTCGCCGAAGCTTTTGGCGATGCCTTTTGCGTCAATCACCTTGGTGCCGGAAGTTTCCGCTTCGGACGCTTCCATCTTGACGCTGCCGAGCTGTTTTAATTCTTCACGGCGGCCCTGGCGCAGGCCCTTCAGGCGCGACAAGCGGCCCTGATTGCGCTTGCGCCGGGCGCTGCGGCCATGGGCCAGCCAATCCAGTTCCTGGGCGATTTTGCGGTCGCGTTTGTGCCGCTCGACATCTTCCTGCTCCATCAGCATATCGCGCCAGTTTTCAAAGGCGCTGAAGCCCTGATCCAGCCGGCGCGTCTGGCCCCGGTCCAGCCACACCACGGCGCGGGAGAGATTTTCCAGAAAGCGCCGGTCATGGCTGATCAGCACAAGCGCGGCGCGCAGGGATTTGAGTTCATCTTCCAGCCATTCAATGGCGGGAAGGTCCAGATGGTTGGTGGGTTCATCCAGCAGCAGGATATCGGGGCGCGGCGCCAGGGTGCGGGCCAACGCGGCGCGGCGGGCTTCGCCGCCTGAGAGTGTTTTGGGTGTTTCCTCGCCGGTAAGGCCCAGATGCCCCAGAAGATAAAAAGCGCGGTCGGAATCATCGCCGGGGGCAAGGCCCGCCTCGACATAATCGCGGGTGGTGGCGAAACCTTCCAGGTTCGGTTCCTGTGGCAGGTAGCGGATTGTGGCGCCGGGCTGGGCAAAGCGGGTGCCGCGATCCGGCTCGGCCAGGCCGGCAGCGATCTTGAGCAGAGTGGATTTGCCCGAGCCATTGCGGCCCACCAGCGCCAGCCTTTCGCCCGCGCCCACCGCAAGCTCAGCACCATCCAGCAACTGGGTGTTGCCGAAACTGATGTCGATGTCTTTCAGGTGCAAAAGCGGCGGCATCAGGGAGACACTTCCTCAAGTCCCCGGCGCAGGGTGCGCGGCCCGAACGCGGCGATGGTGATCACCATCACGGTCATGGCGGCGCCGATGAAAAGCGCCACGCCCAGCGTGCCGCCGCGCGCCAGAAAGAAATTGATCAAAAGGCCCGCCAGCGCGGCGCTGAGGCGGCTCCTGCTATAAACAAAGCCGATGGCGCGGGCGCGGATGCGGGTGGGATAAAGCTCTGCCTGGTAATTGTGGGTGGCGAAGCTGATCCAGTTGTTGGCCAGGGTCACCATGACACCGAAGAAAATCACCGCGGCCGGCGCGCTTTGCTGGGCGAACAGCAGCACAAAAACCGTGACCGAAATGCCTGCCGTCACCAATTGCCATTTGCGCTCTATCCGGTCGGCGATCAGCACGCCCAGGAGCGGCCCCAGCGGATTGGCCAGCGCGATGATAAAGGCATATTCCAGACTGGTGGTGACATGGATGCCCTTGGCCACCAGCAAGGTGGGCACCCAGGAGCCGAAGCCGTAAAAAGCGATGGACTGCATCAGGTTGAAAACCGACAGCATCGCCGTGCGGCCGCGATACTGCGGCTGGAAAATTTCGGCCAGCTTGCCTTCGGACGAGGGCGTGGGATCAGCGGAGGCAGGCGGCGGCAGGGCATGGCCGATATCGCGGGCGGTTTTTTCCTCCAGCGCGGCGGTGATCTTGTCGGCCTCATCGGCATGGCCATGCAGGGCCAGCCAGCGCGGGCTTTCCGGCACTTTGAGCCGCAGCCACCAGGCGGCCAGCGCGCCGATGGTGCCGACCAGGGCGACGGCGCGCCAGCTGTCAATGCCGAAGGGATGCAGGGTGATGAACAGCCAGCCGCAGAACGCCACCACCGGCACGGCGCAGAACATGATGAATTGGCTGAGCGCGAAAGCCCGGCCGCGCGCCTTTGCAGGGACCAGTTCGGGGACCAGCGTATCAACCGTGACCTGTTCCAGGCCGACGCCGATGGCGGCGATGAAACGCCAGAGATCGAGGGATGCGGCGCTGTGCTGGAAGGCCATTACCAATGTGGCGAGGCAATACCAGAGCAGGGAAAAAGTGAAGATGGTGCGGCGGCCGAATTTGTCGGCGATGACGCCGAACACCATGGCGCCCGCCCACATGCCGGCAAAGGTGCAGAAGACCAGAAAGCCGATGGTGTTGATGGCGAAAAAGCCGCTGCCGCCAATGGTGAACAGATGCGCCGCCACCAGGCCGGGGGCGATATAGGCGGTCATGAAAAGATCGTAGAATTCAAAGGCGCCGCCCAGCGAGATCAGCGCCACCAGCTTTTTCAGGCTGACGGAAAAGACCAGCCGGTCCAGCCGCGCCGCGATATTGCCGGAGATTGCCACGCCTAGCGGGGCGGAAGCGCCGCGGGCGTTTCCTCCTTGAAGATCACGCCGGCATTGGCGAGCGTGTCCAGGGCGGCGACCAGCATGCCCACCAGCTTCTTGTCGGCGATCAGGGCGGCCAGATCATGGAACGGCACACTGTCATGCGCCGAAAGACGCTGAAAAGCGGCGATGAATTCCGGACGGATGAACCAGTAAACGCCGCCGGCAAAAAACTTGGCCATCTCTTCGCCCGGCGCATGTTCGACAAACAAAGAATCCTGTGAAGCCAGGCGCAAGCGCGTTGTCATGGCGCCCAGGGGCTTTAACTGTTCCAGCGGCGCAGCCGGCAAACGAATGCGCGGACGCGGCCGCCGCATTGCTTTGCTTTCGCGCAAATAATCGCCAAGCGGATCGCCCGCAGCAGCGCTTTCCAGCAAGCCCATCATCTGGCGCACATAGGCTTTGCGCGCGGCTTCGTCATCCAAACCAACGGGCTGGCGCACCTGCGGATGCGCGCGCAGGGTCTTGGTCCACCAATTCAGAAAGTCCGCGCCGCTGGGCGGTTCGGCGCCCCAGCTGATGTGGAGCGACGGCTCATCCAGCGGAAAAGCGACATGCCACCAGCCGCGCGGCAGATACAGCATATCGCCGTCATTCATAATGCCTTCCCACACCGGCTGGCCGGTGGGCGCTAAAGCCTTCTCGCTGTCATCAGTAAGGGGATGAAGACGCGTGGGCGCAAAGACCTGCCAGCGCTTGCGGCCCGAAAGCTGAAGCACAAAAACTTCCTGCGCATCCCAATGCACATCGAAGGCGCGCTGGCTGCGCCAGCCGGCATAGAGATTGGCGACACAGGTGCAATCCAGCGTTTCCGACATGGACTGGGTGAGGTGCGCCACGCGCGGCGCCACTTCATGCACCGCGTCCAGCACCATGGAGGCGCCCTGGGCCAGTAGGGTGATCAAGCCGCTGGCATTGAGTTTCAGAGAACCGACCGGGCCGTCGATGTACCGGCGCAGATCCACCATCACCCCTTCCTGGAACATGCGCAGCTGGGGCTGGGGCGGGCAGTGCCATTGCAGAAGGTCGTTCAGCTCCTCCCAGGGCAGGATGGAGGTGAAGCGGCCCTTGGGTCCGGGCTGGTGGAGAAATTTCCTGGTCCAGTATTCGCGGCGGAACTCCTCCAGCCCCAGGGGGGCGAGGATTTCGCTGAAACCGATCGGCTGGCTGGACATATTTTCCTCTCCCGCCTGCTCGGTCCCTATGTAAGCACTTATTTTTATTGAACAAAATGGAGCGGGCGAACGGATTCGAACCGTCGACCCTAACCTTGGCAAGGTTATGCTCTACCCCTGAGCTACGCCCGCACTCCAAGTCGAAGGCGGGGGTTATCGCTTAAGGCCGGGCGGACTTCAAGCCGGGTGAGGTGTTTGATTTGCCTGTTAATTTGTAAGCCGGTTAAAGGCCTGCCGGACCCCCTCCCGAAGCGCCGCCAGCCGCCGTTCCAGTTCCGGGAAGCTGGGGACACCCCCTGCCCGCGCCAGGAACACCTTCAGGGCCGGGGTGGCGGTTCCGTCTTCCAGCACATCGTCCAGCGCAATGCGCATCGCCTGGGTCAGGGCCTGGTAAAGCCGGGCGGCCTCCAGCAGCAGCGCGGTGTCCGGGGCAGAAAGCAATTTTGCGCCAGCGATCTTTTCCAGCGCCGCGATGGTGTTGGTGTCGAGGATGCCTGGATGATCATGGGCATGCAGCAGCTGCAGCGTCTGGGTGATGAATTCCACATCCATCAGGCCGCCCGGGACATATTTCAGATCCCAGGGGCCTTTGCCCGGATAGCTGGCTTCCACCTTGGCGCGCATATCGCGCACATCGGTGAGAATTTTTTCCGCATCCGGCTTCTGGGTCAGGCGGCGGCGGATTTCCTCCTCAATCCGGCGGGAGAGATTTTCCGGTCCCGCCACGGCGCGCGCCCGCGTCAGGGCCATATGCTCCCAGGTCCAGCTTTCGCTGGCATGATAGGCGGCGAAAGATTCCAGACTGACCGCCGCCGGGCCTTTGTTGCCGGTGGGGCGAAGGCGCATATCCACTTCGTAAAGCGTGCCCGCCGCGGTGGCGGTGGTCAGGGCCGCGATCAGACGCTGCGCCAGGCGCGCGAAATAAAGCGTGGCGGCAAGCGGTTTGGGCCCGTTGGAATTTTCAATGCCCTGTGGCAAGTCATAGACAAACACCAGATCCAGATCGGAACTGGCGGTCATTTCCCGGCCGCCCAATTTGCCCAGCGCGATGACCGTGAAGCCGGAACCGGGGATATAGCCTGCCGTGGCGGCCAGCTCAGCTTCCACGCGCGGCAACAGGCCCGTAATCACCGCTTCGGCGATATCGGCCAGGGCGGCGCCGGCCTGACCGGCGGAAGCGGCGCCATCCACGATCTGCACACCGACACGAAAATTTTCTTCCCGGGCAAAGCGGCGCGCGCCATCCAGCGCGTCTTCGTAACCGCCCTGCAGCTGGCGGCCCAAGGATGCATCGAGTGCGGCGCGGCTGGGCAGATGCTTGAGAAAATCCGCATCCAGCAGCGCATCCAGGGTGGAAGGATTGCGCGCCAGATGCACCGACAGGCGGGGTGCAGAGCCAAGACTGCGCGCCAGCAGGCTCAAAAATTCCGGCCGCGCCAGGAACAGCGAGAAAAGCTGCACCCCCGACGGCAGGCCGGAGAGAAAACGGTCGAACTGGGCGAAAGCCGCGCCGGGATCAGGCGTCGCCGCCAGCGCCGCCAGGATCAGCGGCAGCAATTTGGTGAGCAACTCGCGGGCGCGCGCCGAGCGCATGGCGCGCACCCGGCCATGGTGCCAGCCGCGAATGGCGCCCGAAACATGGGCGGCGTCTTTAAAGCCCATGGCGCCAAGGGTTTTGAGAGTTTCGGGATCTTCTTCAACCCCGGTGAAAACCAGATTGCCATGCACGTCGGTGAGTTCTGGTTCGCGTTCGAACAGCTTTGCGTAATGCGCCTCGACCGTCTGGGCCACCGCGGTGAAATCGGCGCGAAACGCCGCCGCATCGGGCGCGCCCATGAAACAGGCGATATGGGCCACGCCGTCTTCGCTGTCGGGAATTTTGTGGGTCTGCTGATCCTCGATCATCTGCAGCCGATGTTCGAGGGTGCGCAGATAGACATAAGCGAACGTCAGATCCAGTGCCGTATCCGAGCCGATAATGCCGTTGGCGGCGAGCGCGGCCAGCGCCGCCAGGGTGGAGCATTTGCGCAAGGCCGCATTGCGCCCGCCCAGGATCAGTTGCTGGGTCTGGGCGAAGAATTCGATTTCACGGATACCGCCGCGGCCCAGTTTGATGTTGTGGCCGGCCACCGCGATGCGGGCATGGCCTTCATGGGCATGGATCTGCCGCTTGATGGATTGAATATCTTCGATCGCGGCGAAATCCAGATAACGTCGCCAGATGAAAGGCGTGATGCCTTTGAGAAAGGCGGCGCCGATTTGCGGATCGCCGGCGCAGGGGCGCGCCTTGATCATGGCGGCGCGTTCCCAATTCTGGCCCTGGCTTTCGTAATAATCGAGCGCCGCGTGGAGGGAGATCGCCACCTGGGTGCTGCCCGCATCGGGGCGCAGGCGCAAATCCGTGCGGAAGACATAACCATCGCCGGTGGTTTCAGCGATCAGCCGCACCAGCCCCTGCACCAGATCGACCGCCGCGCCGCGCGGATCGGAGAGTTTGCGGAAGGGAAATTTCTCGTCGTCGTAAAACACCACCAGGTCGATATCGCTGGAATAATTCAGCTCATGGGCGCCGTATTTGCCCATCGCCAGGATGGTGAGGCCGGTCGTGGCTTCCAGTATTTCGCCGTCGCGTTCGGGGTAATTCTGCGCCGCCGCCATGCGCGCCAGCAGAAATCGCAAGGCACCTTTCACAGCGGCGTCGGCGAAATCGGTCAGCGCGCCGGTAACTTGCGCCAGGCTCCAGCCATTCAGATCGGCCAGCGCGATGGCAAGCGCGGCGCGGCGCTTGGCGCGGCGCAGCGCCGCCATGGCGGCTGCTTCATCGGCATGCGGGCCCAGCGCCAGCTTGCGCGCTTGGTCCAACACCGCTTCGGGGCCATCGGTAAAGAACGCCGCCAAAGTTTCACTTTCGCGGGACGCCAACCGCGCCAAAAACGGGCTGTTGCCGAACGCGCCGGTCAGGAGCGCGCGGGCTTTTTCATCTGCCGGGGTGAAGCCCTGTTCGGCCAGAGATTCGAAGCTGCGCGCGGCGCGGGCGGCATCAAATGGCAGGGGCGGAGAAGCGATGGCGGACATGCCGCCAGACTCTAAGCTATTCAGCCGCTGAGCGGGACGGGATTTGCACCGCCTTGGCCGGGCCGGTGGGCGTCACCAGCCGCGCCGCCGGACGGGGGAAGCGCAGAATTGCCCGCAGGCCCGGCGCATTGTCTTCCAGCAGCAGCTCGGCATTGTGGAAATGCGCCACGGCCTGCACCAGCGCCAGGCCAAGGCCCGTGCCGGGGGAATGGCGGCTGGCTTCCAGCCGGACAAAGCGCTCCACCACCCGGGGGCGGTCCGACTGGGGGATGCCCGGACCGGAATCGGAAACGGCGATATCCACGCTCTGGAAATTCAGGCCCGGCCGGATGGTCACACGCCCGCCGGGCGGGGTGTATTTGATGGCGTTGTCCACCAGATTGGCCAGTGCCTGGGAGATGAGACTGCGATTGCCTTCGATCACCGTGTCGCCAGGATGAATGCCGAACGGCTGGACCAGGTTGAGCGCGACATTTTTTTCTTCGGCCAGGGGTTCGTACAATTCGCTGACATCGGCGGCGACGGAAGCCAGATCCAGCGGCGACAGGGCGCCGCGCATGGTGCCGGCGTCGGTTTCAGCGATCAGCAGCAGCGCGTTGAAGGTGCCGATCAGCTGGTCGGCTTCGGCGATGGCGCGCTCAATCTCAGACGCATCCGCGCCTGTGGCGTGCATGCGGGCTTGGGATTGTTCCAGCCGCTGGCGCAGGCGATTGAGCGGCGTGCGCAGGTCGTGGGCGACGGAGTCGGTAACCTCACGCATGCCTTTCATCAGCCGTTCAATCCGGTCGAGCATGCGGTTGAGATTTTCCGCCAGCACATCGAATTCATCATGCGCGCCGGAAACCGGCACGCGGCGGGTCAGATTGCCGGCGACGATTTCGCTGGAGGTGCGGTTGATGGAATCAAGCCGCCGCAGCATGTTGTGGCTCATCAAGGCGCCGCCCAGCGCGCCGAACACAAGAATGAGCGCCACAGTCCAGGGCAGCGTGGTGGTGAACATGCGCTGGGTAAGGTCGCGGTCATGGGTGTCTTCGGCGACCAGCAGATAGAAATCCCCCGCCACGGTGGAGAGCGGAAACAGGCGCCCGCGGGCCCGGCGGGTTTCGGGCACATTGTTGACCCGGGCCTCATAGTCGAACTCGATGAAATTGCCGGGATTGGCCGTGATGGTGGGCCAGGAATCCAGATTGCCGGCGATGCGCCGGTGCTGGGCATCGGCCAGGATATAAATGGCGTTGCCGGCATGCAGCGAGCGGCTGATGACGCTTTCATCCAGCCCCTGGATACCCAGGCGCTGATATTGTTCGTTCAGGCCGGTGATTTCGGCGTCGATGGTCTGGTCGGTCTGATCATCCAGCGTGCGGCGCGTGTTCCAATAGGTAAAGAACAGCAGCGCCGACACCGAAAAGGCGAACAGCAGCACATAGACCAGCACGATGCGGAAGGCCTGGGTGCGAAGCAGGCGGAATGTGGTCCGCATCATCGCCCCCCTTTGGCCTAACGCGCGCGGATCATATAGCCCGCGCCGCGAATGGTGTGCAGCAGGGGCGCGTCAAAGCCCTTGTCGATTTTGGCGCGCAGGCGCGAGATATGCACGTCAATCACATTGGTCTGGGGGTCGAAATGATATTCCCAGACGCTTTCCAACAGCATGGTGCGCGTCACCACCTGGCCGGCATGGCGCATTAAATATTCCAGCAGGCGGAATTCGCGGGGCTGAAGATCGATCGCCTGGTCGCCGCGCTTGGCGGCACGGGTGAGAAGATCCAGATGCAGATC
>CAIXUE010000117.1 GCA_903922545.1 uncultured Alphaproteobacteria bacterium
GCGGCTATGGCCTGGACATGATGTTCCGCACCTGCACCGTGCAGGTGAATCTGGATTTTGAATCCGAAGCCGACATGGTGAAGAAATTCCGCGTTGGCCTGGCGCTGCAGCCCATCACCACCGCGCTGTTCGCCAACTCGCCCTTCCGCGAGGGCCGGCCCAGCGGTTTTCTGTCATACCGCGCGCAGGTGTGGAGCGATGTCGATAATGCGCGGGCGGGCATGCTGCCCTGGGTATTCGAGAACGGCATGAGTTTTGAGCGCTATGTCGATTATGCGCTGGATGTGCCGATGTATTTTGTCTATCGCGACGGCAAATATATCGATGTGGCGGGCAAGAGCTTCCGCGATTTTCTGGCGCGGAAAATTCCCGAGGTGGCCCATATCGAGCCTTCGATGAGCGACTGGGCCGATCACCTGACCACCATTTTCCCGGAAGTGCGGCTGAAGCAGTTTCTGGAAATGCGCGGCACCGATGGCGGGCTGTGGCGGCGCATCTGCGGCATGCCGGCCCTGTGGGTGGGCCTGCTGTATGACAGCCAGTCGCTGGATGCCTGCTGGGACCTGGTCAAGGACTGGACGGCGGAAGAACGCCAGGCGATGCGCGATACCGTGCCGCGCCTGGGCTTCAAGACGCCGTTCCGCAAAGCCACGGTGCATGAGCTGGCGCACCGCATGCTGGAAATTTCCACCGCCGGATTGAAACGCCGCGCCATGCTGGATGGCGGCGGCATGAGCGAGGAAGGGTTCCTGACGCCGGTGCGCGAACTGGTATCGCGCGGCTATACCCGCGCCGAGGAAATGCTGAAGAATTATTATGGCGACTGGGGCAAGGACCTGGCGCATTTGTTTGTTGAGTATAATTTTCTGTAGAAAATTTCTGGCGAGGGATGTGATGAAGAAATGGATTGTTGCCGGGCTGGCGCTGTGTCTTGCCGGCCCCGCCATGGCGCAGGCGCGCTTTCCCATTCCGCCGCGCGACAAGATGACGGCCGATCAGAAAAAAGTGGTCGATAAAATTCAGGCCAGCCGCGGCAATCTGAGTGGGCCTTTCGGTCCCTGGCTGCCCAGCCCGGAAATGGCCGACCGTTTCCAGAGCGCGGGGGAATATGTCCGCTATCACAGCGTCATTCCCGATGGCTTGCATGAATTTGTCATCCTGATCACGGCGCGCGACTGGACCAGCCAGGTGGAATGGCAGATCCATTACCCCGCCGCCATCAAGGCCGGGATCAGGAAGCAGATTCTGGATGATCTGGCGGCCAACAAGCGGCCGGCCGGCATGAACGCCGATGAAACGCTGGTTTATGATTTCAGCATCGCCATGCACAAGGACAAGGGCCGTGTGTCGGATGCGCTGTTCGATGCCGCGAAGAAACGCTTTGGCGAAAAAGGCGTGGCGGAATTGATCGGGATCAATTCCTATTACGACATGGCTGCGATGTCGATTAATGCGGGACGTGTGCCGCTGCCGGTGCCGGGACCTGATCCTCTCAAGTAAGGGCGCGAGGAATTTTGCGGCCTGAGCAGGAGCGTCGCGCGGAGCGTGCGAATAGCACGTGAACACGCGCGACGAACTCAGGACGCAAAAGAACCGCGCCCCTCAACCTTGCGGCATGCGCTGCTGCGCCTGACGCTCCAACATCCAGCCGGGATATTCCGGCGGCAGGGTTGAGAGTTCGTCCAGCTTTTTGAGGTCGGCTGCGTCCAGCTTTAGCTGGCCCGCTTCCAGATTGTCATTGAGCTGCGCCTCGGTGCGGGCGCCGATGATCATGGTGCTGACCCAGGGTTTGGACAGGACATAGGCCAGCGCCACGCGCGCCACCGAGGTGCCATGCGCCTTGGCCATGGGCCGCATGGCGGCGATCTGGGCGTCGGCGCGGGTTTTGTCGAGCGGCGGGAAGTCGAAAGTTTTGCGCCGGCCATCGGCGTCGCCACCCGGACCATATTTGCCGGAGAGATAACCGCCGGCCAGCGGGCTCCAGACCAGGCAGCCGATTTGTTCTTCCTGCATCAGCGGCACCAGCTCGCGTTCCAGGTCGCGGCCGGCCACGGAATAATAAGCCTGCAGCGTTTCGATGCGGGCCCATCCATGCTTGTCGGCGACACCATTGGCCTTGGCGATGCGCCAGGCCGACCAGTTGGAAACACCCGCGTATCGGATCATGCCCTGACGCACGAGATCGTTCAGCGCGCTCATGATTTCTTCCACCGGCGTGACCGGATCGGTGCCGTGAATCTGATAGAGGTCAATGTGGTCGGTCTTCAGCCGCTCGAGACTCTTGGCCACGCCATCCATGATATGGCCGCGTGAGGCGCCGGCATCATTGGGGCCATTGCCCATGCGCCCGAACACTTTGGTCGCGATCACCACATCGCTGCGTTTTGCGCCGATATCGCGCAGCGCCTGGCCGGTCATGATTTCGGACTGGCCGATGGAATAGACGTCTGCCGTGTCGAGGAAATTGACGCCGGCCTTGAGGCTTTTTTCGATCAGGCTGGTGGCGTCTTTCTGGCCGAGATTGCCGATGACGCCGTTCAGCCAGCCTTCGCCGGAAAAGGTCATGGTGCCGAAGCAGATTTCGGACACGAACAGGCCGGTGCGGCCGAGGCGATTATATTTCATGGGGATGCCTTATTTGCGGATACGAAAAGAGGTGAGGATCAGCGCCAGCCCGATCA
>CAIXUE010000118.1 GCA_903922545.1 uncultured Alphaproteobacteria bacterium
CCTGCCCGCCATCGCCGGGTTTCTAAAGGAAAACAATCTCACCTTCTTGGGCTTTGAACTGGATGAGGCGTTGATCGCGGCCTATCATCGCCGCTTCCCAGACGATCGGGCTGGGACCAATCTTAGCAACTGGGATATTTTCGAAAGCGAAAATCCCGGCATGTTTGCCGCCATGTATGCCTTCTGGATTCAAAAGCCATGAGCAGCCGCTTCACCCTTCCCGCGCCGCATGCCGGCAAGAGCATTCCCACCAGGCTTTTCATCGATGGTGTCTGGCGCGACACGGCCCAAAAGCTGGCCATCGCCAATCCCGCCACCGGTCAGACGCTGGTGGAAGTCTCTGACGGCGATGAAGCCGATGGGCTGGCGGCGGTGGACGCTGCCGCCAAGGCAGGCCCGGGCTGGGCCGCCACGCCGCCCCGCAAGCGGGCGGAAATCCTGCGCGCCTGTTACGAAAAGATGGTCGCGGAGGTGGACTGGCTTGCCCTGCTGGTGACGCTGGAAAACGGCAAGGCGCTGGCTGATTCCAAAAGCGAGATTCTGTATGCCGCTGATTTCTTCCGCTGGTATTCGGAGGAAGCGGTGCGGATGCTGGGCGAAGTCAGCACATCACCCGGCGGCGCCAACCGCATCCTGGTGGAATATCAGCCCATCGGCGTTTCCTATCTGATCACGCCTTGGAATTTTCCCGCCGCCATGGCGACGCGCAAGATCGGCCCTGCCCTGGCGGCCGGATGCAGCATCATCCTGAAACCCGCGCCGGAAACACCCCTCACCGCCCTGGCCATCGCCGAAATCATGGCCGAAGCCGGCGTGCCGCCGGGCGTGGTGAATGTCGTCACCACCAGCCGGGCAAGCGAGCAGAGCAAAAAGATTTTGCACGATCCCCGGGTGCGCAAACTCTCCTTCACCGGCTCAACCCAGGTGGGGCGTATTTTGCTGCGCGAAGCAGCGGACCAGGTTCTGTCCTGCTCCATGGAATTGGGCGGCAATGCGCCGTTCATTGTCTGTGCTGACGTCAATCTGCGCGAGGCGCTGGATGGCGCCATGCTGGCCAAGATGCGCAATGGCGGCGAGGCCTGCACTTCCGCCAACCGTTTCTATGCCCAGCGCGGGATCTACAAAGACTTTACCGAGGGCATGGTGGAGCGGATGGGAAAGCTGAAGCTGGGCGACGGCGCCGATCCCGCCACGACGCTGGGACCCATGATCAATGAAAAGGCCGTGGCCAAGATCACCGAACTGGTGGATGACGCGGTGGCCAAGGGCGCCAAAGTGCTGTTGGGCGGAACAAAGTTGAACCGGCAAGGCTATTTCTATCCGCCCACCGTGCTGGCCGATGTGCCCGATGACGCCCGCATGCGGAAGGAAGAAATTTTCGGCCCGGTGGCGGCGATCAGCGCTTTTGACAGCGACGAAGAAGTGATCGCCAAGGCCAATGACACCGAATATGGCCTTGCCGCCTATCTTTATACCGGCGACATCAAACGCGGCCTTGCCATCAGCGAAAGGCTGGAAACCGGCATGGTGGGGCTGAACCGCGGGCTGGTGTCGGACCTGGCCGCGCCGTTCGGCGGCGTCAAGCAAAGCGGGCTGGGCCGTGAAGGCAGCCATCATGGCTTGATGGAATTCACAGAGTGCAAATATATCGCGGTGAACTGGTAGCGCCTCAGGGAATATTGGGGTCTTCGCCGCTATGGGCTTTGGCGATGGCGTCTTTCAGACGCGCGTCCAGCTTGCCGGAATCCAGCACCACTTTTTCGGCCTGCACTTCCTTCACCGCCGAAAGAGGCACTTCGAAATCGCCGCCATTTTCGACATAGACCGTAATGCCATGGGCATGGACGCGGCGCACCGCGCCAAAGGCCTTGCTTCCGTCATGGAGAAAAACATCGAACCCTTCCTGGATATTCTCGGCCATCGCATTCTCCTTCAATAATAACGGGGGATCGGCCCTACCTGCGGCGTCACATCATCGCCCAGATCGAACATTATTTCATCCACATAACACCAGCCCCAGCCTTCGGGCGGATCATAGCCTTCGATGATCGGGTGCTTGCTGCGGTGGAAATGCTTGGTGGCGTGCTTGTTTTTGGACTGGTCGCAGCAGCCGACATGGCCGCAGGTGCGGCAGACCCGCAGGTGAAACCATTCGTCGCCTTGTTTCAAACACTCTTCGCAGCCTTTGGCGCTGGGCGTGACTTTGCGAATGGTGCCCAGATGTGAGCAATCATCGGCCATATCAATCCGTCCTTTCCCGCAAGGCGCCCAACCAGCCATGAATGGCTGAAATCACGGTCGCGCCCTCGCCCACAGACGAAGCCACGCGCTTGATCGAGCCGGAGCGCACATCGCCCACCGCAAAGACGCCCGGCAGATTGGTGGCAAGGCCGTGGTTGCCGCCCTCCCCGGTGATGACAAAGCCTTTGGCGTCCAGCTTCACGGGTGAACCTGCCAGCCAGTCAGTATTGGGATCAGCCCCGATAAAGGAAAACAGATGGGCGATCGCGTGGGCGCGCTCTTCGCCGCTGTCGCGGTTTTTCCAGCGCACCTGCTCCAGCGCGCTGCCCTCCCCTTCCAGCCCGCAAATTTCACAGCGCAGCAGAATTTCCACGTTGGGAAGGGCGCGAATACGTTCGACCAGATATTGCGACATGGTGTCTTCCAGCCTTTTGCCACGCACCACCATGAAAACTTTTTTCGCCTGGCCGGCCAGAAACACTACCGCCTGCCCCGCCGAATTGCCCGCGCCCACCAGGGCCACTTCCTGTCCCGAACACAGCCGGGTTTCCACGGCGCTGGCCCAGTAATGCACGCTGACGCCTTCGAATTTCGCCAGATCAGCCACCGGCAGGCGGCGATAGCGCGCCCCGCCCGCCAGCACCAGGCTCAGCGCGCGCACTTTTTCGCCATTGCCCAGGCAAAGCGTAAATCCGTCATCCTGCGAAGCAAAAGACTCCGCTTCATCGGGAATGGCGATTTCGGCGCCGAATTTCTGCGCCTGGTTGTAGGCCCGCGCCATCAGGGCGAGGCCCGAAATGCCGGTGGGGAACCCCAGATAATTTTCGATCCGCGAAGAGGCGCCGGCCTGGCCGCCAAAGCTGCGGCAATCCAAAACCAAAGTGGAAAGCCCTTCGGACGCGGCGTAAACCGCCGCCGCCAGACCCGAAGGCCCCGCGCCCACAATCACCGTGTCATAAACATGGGTGGGGTCGATGGATTTGAGCAGGCCGATACAGCGCGCCAACTCGCTTTCAGACGGGTTGCGCAGCAACTGGCCGCCGGGGCACAGCACAATGGGAAGCTGATCATCAGCGACCTCAAAACGTTCCTGCAGCGTGCGGGCGCAGGAATCGTTGGCGGGATCCAGACTCTTGTGCGGATGGCCGTTGCGGGTCAGGAACGTTTCCAGCCGCAGCATGTCGCTGCCGCCCGCCGGGCCAATCAATATCGGCCCGCTCTCGCCCGATTGCAGCAAGCCCACGCGGCGCAGGATCAGCGCCCGCATCAGCCGCTCGCCCAGCTCGGCTTCCTGCACCAGCACATCGCGCAGGGCGGGCGGCGAAATAACCACGCCCTTCACATCCGTTGCCGCCCGCGCATCCACCAGCGCCGGCCGATCGGACAATTGCGCCAGTTCGCCCAAAAATTCGCCCGGGCCATGTTCAACAATGGCCGCGCCCGCGCCAAAGGCGGCGCCTTGATTGACCGCGATGCGGCCATCCAGCACCAGCACCAGGCCCGGCGAAAGATCGCCCGCCTTGACGATCGTGGACCCGGCCGGCCAGCTGCGCGCTTCGCCAAAGCGTTTCAGGCGCGCGATATCGCCCGCCTCCAGCACGGGAAACATCTGGTTGCGGCGGGCTTCGATGATGGGCGCGTCGGCCAAAGGGCAGCTTTCCGGTTGGGGCCGCTATCCAACAGGAAAAAGGCGTCCAAGGGAAATGGCTCTTTTGCGACGCTTGCGCTAGAATCGGCCCCATAAAAATTGGGGGAAATATGCAAAAGCGCGCTGCGAAACTCATCCTGGCCGGATTTGCCCTTGCGGCGCTTTTCACGGCCCCCGCCAGCGCCCAGGACTGGAGCGTCTATAAACCCGAGACAAAATTCTCGGACGTGTTCGGCCGCGCGATCACCATCATAAAGCGCGACGGCAGCAGCACCGCCAATCCCAGTCTGGGCGATATCGCGGCCAGCGGCGATACGGGCGTCAATGTGCTGGCCAAAGAGGCGCTGAGCCAGCTTCAGGCGTCGGCCTCCGGCACCACCAACTGCCGCGATTTGAACAATCTCAAACTGCCCTGGATGAGGGTGAAGTCCGTGGACGAGGTGGCGGCCACCGGCAACCTTCCGGCTTATTGCAAATTCATCGGCGTGGTGGACAAGGAAACCACTTTTGAAGTGGACCTGCCCGCTGCCGGTTCTTGGAACGGAAAATTTTTGATGGGCGGCGGTGGCGGCTATCTGGGCACGCTGGAAAACGGCATCAAGAATGCGGCGCTGATGAAATTCTATGCCACCGGCGCCACCGACACCGGCCATCCCATTCCGGCGGATGGCGGCGCATCCTGGGCCTATCACGATCCGGTGCGGCTGGTGAATTGGGCTTATCTGGGCACCCATCTGGCGGCGGCCAATTCGCGGCTGGTGATCCAGGCCTTTTACAAAAAGCCCCTGAAGCAATCCTATTTCTACGGCACGTCGGGCAGCGGACGGCAGGCGATGATGGAGGCGCAGCGCTATCCCGACGATTTTGAAGGCATCATCGCGGGTTGCCCGTCTTCGGCCTGGAGCAAGATTTTTGTGCTGGATACAGTGTGGACGCAGCAGACGCTGTATCCCACCAAGGACGATCAATATAATTACCGCCCCATATTGCCCGCCAGCAAAATACCGATGCTGGACCAGGCGGTGATGGACAAATGCGACGCGCTGGATGGCGTGAAAGACGGCGAAATCAATAATCCCGAAGCCTGTCATTTCGATCCTGCCGCCGATCTGAAATTGTGTGCGGCGGGCAGCGACCGGCCCGATTGCTTCACACAAATTCAGATTGACGCCATCGCCAAAATTCATCGCGGGCCGTCAAACTCCACCGGCCAGCTTTATCCCGGCTATGTTTATGGCGGCGAAAGCATTCCGGGCATGTGGATACAGCCCAGCGGCGGAACCGCCTATGTGATCGGCAATCCGAACGGCTCCAAGCCTTATTCGGCGCGGCATTATCTGCTGGGCAACGAGAATCTGCGTTATCTGGTTTATGGCGATCCGGATTACGACCTGCACAGTTTCAATTTCGAAACCGATCCGCCCGGCCTGGACGCCGTGGCCCAGACCATCGATTCCGACAGCCCCGACCTGACGGCCTTCAACAAGGCCGGCCACAAGCTGATCATGAGCGTGGGCTGGAATGACTGGGCGGTGAATGAGCTGGAAGTAAAAGATTACTATCAGCGGGTAATCGCCAAATCGGGCGGGCTCTCCAAAACGCAAAGTTTCGCGCGCCTGTTCATGCTGCCCAATGTGGGCCATTGCTTTGCCACCAACCCGGCCCTGAAGGCGCCCAATGTGGTGGATTATGTCGGCGCCCTGGAAAATTGGGTGGAGCATGGCAAGGCGCCCGACCTGGTGATCGCTTCCCACGCCGCTAGCGTGAATGGCAAAAACACCAATGCACCGCTGAATGTGCTACCGCCCGGCGATGTGGACCGCACCAGGCCCATTTGCGCCTATCCCAAAATGGCGGCCTATAAAGGCACAGGCAGCATTGATGAAGCGGCCAGTTTCACCTGTAAATAAGCGGGGTTAAACCCGGCTTTTTAAAAGTTCCTTCGGTGTGCCACCGAAGCCTTCTTCGCGCGTTTCAACAAGACGCATATTTGGCGAAGGAGCATTCATGCATCTTGATATTGTGCTGATCCAGCCGCTGGTCGCGCTGATCTTCGGCATTTTGATTCTGATTCTGCCCCGCC
>CAIXUE010000119.1 GCA_903922545.1 uncultured Alphaproteobacteria bacterium
GTGAAGCAGGCCTACGAGGCCAGGCTCATCGGCAAGGACAACATCCACGGCTGGGACTTCGACCTCTACGTCCATCATGGGGCAGGGGCCTATATCTGCGGCGAGGAAACCGCGCTCCTTGAGTCATTGGAAGGCAAGAAGGGCCAGCCGCGCCTGAAGCCGCCATTCCCGGCCAATGTCGGCCTCTATGGCTGCCCCACCACCGTCAACAATGTCGAAAGCATCGCGGTGGTGCCCACCATCATTCGGCGCGGGCCGGAATGGTTCGCCGGTATCGGCCGCGCCAACAACACCGGCACCAAGCTGTTCCAGATCGCCGGCCATGTAAACAAGCCTTGCGTGGTGGAAGAAGCGCTGGGCATTCCCATGCGCGAGCTGATCGAGAAATATGCCGGCGGCGTGCGCGGCGGCTGGGACAATCTTCTGGCCGTGATCCCCGGCGGTGCGTCCTGCCCGATGATCCCCAAATCCGTCTGTGACGAAGTCATCATGGATTTCGATGCGCTGAAGGCGGCGAACACCTCGCTGGGCACCGCCGCGGTGATCGTGATGGATAAATCGACCGACCTGATCAAGACGGTCGCCCGCTTTGCCTATTTCTACAAACATGAAAGCTGCGGCCAGTGCACGCCTTGCCGCGAAGGCACCGGCTGGATGTGGCGCGTCCTCAAGCGCATGGAAGTGGGCAATGCCAAGCCGGAGGAAATCGATCTGCTCTGGGAAGTCGGCAAGCAGTGCGAAGGCCACACCATTTGCGGGTTGGGCGACGCCGCGCCTTGGCCGATCCAGGGCCTGATCCGGCATTTCCGCCCGGTGATCGAACAGCGCATCGCTGATTATTCCAGGCTGGCGGCGGAGTAACCCATGGCAACGCGCAAGCTGATCATTGACGGCAAGGAAATCGAGGCGGAGGAAACGTCCACGCTGCTGCAGGCCTGCGAACAGTCAGGCGCCGAAATTCCACGTTTTTGTTATCACGAGCGCCTGTCGGTAGCCGGCAATTGCCGCATGTGCCTGGTGGAATGGGTAGGTGCGCCCAAGCCGCAGGCCAGTTGCGCGCTGCAGGTCAAGGATATTTTCCCCAACAAGGACGGCACGCCCGCCAAGATCAACACCGCCAGCCCTTACGCCCGCAAGGCGCGCGAAGGGGTGATGGAATTTTTGCTGATCAACCATCCGCTGGATTGCCCGATCTGCGACCAGGGCGGCGAGTGCGATCTTCAGGACCAGGCCATGGGTTATGGCCGCGCCGCGTTTCACCGCTTCAACGAAAACAAGCGGGCGGTGGAAGACAAATATATGGGCCCGCTGGTCAAGACGATCATGACCCGCTGCATCCAGTGCACCCGCTGTGTGCGTTTTGCCACCGAAGTGGCGGGCGTGCCCGATCTGGGCGCCACCGGCCGCGGCGAGGATCTGGAAATCACCACCTATCTGGAAAAAGCCTTTGCCAGTGAATTGTCTGGCAATGTGGTGGATCTGTGCCCGGTCGGCGCGCTGACCTCCAAGCCTTACGCTTTCA
>CAIXUE010000120.1 GCA_903922545.1 uncultured Alphaproteobacteria bacterium
CGCCAGCGAAGTGGACATGGTCACCATCACCGCGTCAGGCGGGCCGTTCCGCGAATGGCCGCTGGAGAAAATGCGCGCCGCCACGGTCGAAGAAGCCGTGGCGCATCCCAACTGGGCGATGGGCCGCAAAATTTCCCTCGACAGCGCCACCTTGATGAACAAGGGGCTTGAGCTGATCGAGGCGCATTTTCTTTTCGCCCTGCCGCCGGAAAAGCTTGCGGTGCTGGTGCATCCCCAATCCATCGTCCATTGCCTGGTGGGTTATGACGACGGCACCACCATCGCCCATCTGTCCGCGCCTGATATGCGCACGCCCATCGCCCATGCCCTGGGCTGGCCGCGCCGCATCGCTTCGCCGTCGCGCCGCCTGGATCTGGCGGGACTGGGCCAGCTGGTTTTCCAGCGCCCGGCGCATGACCGTTTTCCGGCGCTCAATCTGGCGATCGATTCCATGAAATCCGGTGGGCTTGCGCCCACCGTCCTTAACGCCGCTAATGAGATCGCGGTGCAGGCCTTTCTGGACCGCCGCATCGGCTTTCTGGATATTTCGCGGGTGGTTGGCGCGACGCTGGACGCTGACAGCGGCAGCAACGGCCTGGCCGGCGATCTGGATACGGTTCTGGGTGTCGATGCACGTGCAAGAATATTGGCGGAAGAAATCTGCCAACGCGTGGCGGTATAGAACGGTTCAACGGGTGGGATGATAGGAGTAAAATGTTAAGTGTTTTGCACGGGCTGATCAGCTGGACACCCCTGGGGCTTCCCGCCTTTCTGTTTGTCATTACCCTGGTGGTGTTCTTCCATGAGCTGGGACATTTCCTGGTGGCGCGCGCCTGTGGTGTGAAGGTGGATATTTTCTCCGTCGGTTTCGGGCGTGAGATTTTCGGTTTCAATGACCGGTCCGGCACGCGCTGGCGCGTTTCCTGGATTCCGGTGGGCGGCTATGTGAAGTTTGCCGGCGACGCCAATGCCGCCTCCATGCCCGATGCGCAGGCCGCATCCCAGATGGCGCCCGACGAACGCAAGCATACGCTGTTCTTCAAGCCGCTCTGGCAGCGCGCCGCCGTGGCCGCGGCCGGTCCCTTCGCCAATTTTCTGCTGGCCGTGCTGTTGTTCGCGGGCCTGAATTTGTACAGCGGCCATAATGTTCTGGCGCCGGTGGTGGGCGAGGTGGTGAAAGACAGCCCCGCCGCCGCCGCGGGCATGAAAGCCAATGACCGCATCGTTGACGTTGATGGCGCCGCCATCACCGATTTTGAGCAATTGCCGGAAATCGTCTCGGTCAGCGGTGGCCACAGCCTGGCCATCACCCTCAATCGTGCCGGCCAGGTGATGACCGTTCATGTCACCCCGCACATGATGCGCACCCGGGACGTTCTGGGCGATATGGGCAACGCCATGGTCATCGGCGTGCGCCAGTCCGACCGGCTGTCCGACTGGACCCACCAGTCCTACACCCTGCCGGGCGCCGTTTCGGCAGCGACGGCCGAAAGCTGGAATATCGTCAAAACCACCTTCCAGGGCATCGTCCAGATGGTGCGCGGCTATGCCAGCCCCGACCAGATGAGGGGGCCCCTGGGGATCATGAAAATGACCCGCCAGGTGGCGCTGTTCGGCTTTCTGGCGCTTCTCAATCTGGCGGCTGTAC
>CAIXUE010000121.1 GCA_903922545.1 uncultured Alphaproteobacteria bacterium
AGGGAACCTCCACCTTTTGACGGCGTTAGTTCATGTGATCACGGGGGCGCCTCGTCATGAGACTCGAATCGGCACGCGACTTCACGGTAAATTTCGGACCGGTGCATCCGGCGGCTCACGGCGTGCTCCGACTCCTGCTCGAACTTGACGGGGAAGTGGTTACTCGCGTCGATCCCCATGTCGGGTTTTTGCATCGCGGCACCGAGAAGCTCATCGAGAACAAGCCGTATATGCAAGCGCTGCCCTATTTCGATCGGCTGGATTATGTCGCGCCGATGAACCAGGAACATGCCTGGTGCCTGGCGATCGAAAAATTGCTGGGCGTGACCGTGCCGGCGCGCGGCCAGTATATCCGCGTCCTTTACTCCGAAATCGGCCGCATCTTGAACCATCTTCTCAACGTCACCACCCAGGCGATGGACGTTGGCGCACTGACCCCGCCGCTGTGGGGTTTTGAAGAACGCGAAAAGCTGATGGTGTTTTATGAGCGCGCCTCAGGCTCGCGCATGCATGCCGCCTATTTCCGCACCGGCGGCGTGCACCAGGACCTGCCGCCCGGCCTGACCGACGACATCATGAAATTCTGCGAGCATTTCCCCAAGGTGCTGGACGATATCGAGGGGCTGCTCACCGAAAACCGCATCTTCAAGCAGCGCAATGTCGATATCGGCGTGCTGAACCGCGAGCAGGCGGAAATGTGGGGCATGTCCGGTGTGATGCTGCGTTCCACCGGGGTGAAATGGGACCTGCGCCGCAGCCAGCCTTATGAGTGCTACAACGATCTGGAATTCAAGATTCCGGTCGGCAAGAACGGCGACAATTACGACCGCTACATCATGCGCATGGAAGAAATGCGCGAAGCCGTCAAAATCATGAAGCAGTGCATCGAAAAGATGCCGTCGGGTCCGGTGGTCACCACCGACCACAAGATCACCCCGCCGCGCCGCGGCGAAATGAAAACTTCGATGGAAGCTTTGATCCATCACTTCAAGCTTTATACCGAGGGTTATCACGTGCCCGCCGGTGAATCCTATGCCGCGGTGGAAGCGCCCAAGGGCGAGTTCGGTGTTTATCTGGTGGCCGATGGTTCCAACAAGCCGTACCGCTGCAAAATCCGAGCGCCATCTTTCGTTCACCTTCAGGCGATGGATTACATGGGCAGGGGCCATATGTTGGCCGATCTTTCCGCCATTCTCGGCTCCATGGACATCGTGTTCGGGGAGGTGGACCGGTGAGCAACCCTTCTTCCCTGAACATTGGCATCGCCCAGAAACAGCTGGATGCCTATAATGCCCAGGACCTGGACAAGTACGTCTCCTATTTCACGGAAGACTGCATCGTGTCTGGCCTGAATGGCGTACCGACTGAAACCAGCCGGGCCGCCATTCGCGCCCGCTATGCCAAGGCATTCGAGACATTTCCGGAAAACAAGGCCGAACTGAAAAGCCGCATCGCCGTAGGCAACACCGTGGTCGATCACGAGCTGGTGATCCGCAAGTCCGGCGGCGAACAATTCGAGATTATCGCCATCTATTCTTTCCGCGACGGGCTGATTGCCCGCGTCGATTTCGCAAAGTAACGCCCCATGTCGCTTCGCCGTCTCGCCCCGCCTGAAGTCCAGCCTCCGAGTTTCGCGTTCAGCGCGGAAAACGCGGAATGGGCGAAGATGACCATTGCGAAATATCCGCCCGGACGTCAGGCCAGCGCGGTGATCCCGCTTTTGTGGCGCGGCCAGGAACAGGAAGGCTGGGTCACCCATCCCATGATCGAAGGCATCGGCAAGATGCTGGACATGGCGTTCATCCGGGTGCTGGAAGTGGCCACTTTCTACACCATGTTCAATCTGCATCCGGTGGGGAAATTCCATCTGCAGGTCTGCACCACGCCGCCCTGCAGCCTGTGCAACTCCGCCGAGATTGTCGCGGTCTGCGAAAAACTGATCGGCCCGGCCCAGATGACGCCCACTGCCGACGGCATGCTGTCCTGGACGGAAGTGGAATGCCTGGGCGCCTGCACCAACGCGCCGGTGTTTCAGGTCTTCAAGGATTTCTATGAAGATTTGAACGCCGAAAGCGCCACGCGCCTGATCGAAGCGTTCCGCCGCGGCGAACAGCCCAAGCCGGGCCCGCAGGCCGGCCGTCTGGGTTCTGAACCGGCCGGCGGCGCGATCACGCTCAGCGATCCTTCGCTCTATGACGGTTCGGTGGTGGGCAAGTACAAGCCCGTGGCGCCGCCGCTGCCTGAGCCGCCCAAAAAGCCGGGAGCCGCCTGATGCTGGCCGACAAGGATCGCATTTTCACAAACATCTATGGCTTGCAGGACCGCAGCCTGGCCGGCGCCAGAAAGCGCGGGCTGTGGGACAACACCAAGGCCATTCTGGAATGGTCGCCGGAAACCATTTGCGAGGCGGTGAAGAAATCCAGCCTGCGCGGCCGCGGCGGCGCGGGCTTTCCCACCGGCCTGAAATGGACCTTCATGCCCAAAGAGGTGAAGGAGCGTCCGCACTATCTGGTCGTCAATGCCGACGAATCCGAGCCCGGTACCTGCAAGGACCGGGAAATCATGCGCAACGATCCGCATCATCTGATCGAAGGCTGCATGATTGCCTGCCGCGCCATGCGCGCGCATGTCGCCTACATCTATATTCGCGGCGAATTCATCCGCGAGCGCGAAGCCCTGCAAGCCGCGATTGATGAATGTTACCAGGCCAAGCTGATCGGCAAGAACAACATCCATGGCTGGGACTTTGACTGTTATGTCCATCATGGCGCGGGCGCTTACATCTGCGGCGAGGAAACCGCGCTGCTCGAAAGCCTGGAAGGTAAAAAGGGCCAGCCGCGCCTGAAGCCGCCATTCCCCGCCAATATGGGCGTCTATGGCTGCCCCACCACGGTCAACAATGTGGAAAGCATTGCCGTTGCCCCGACCATCCTGCGCCGCGGCGCCGAATGGTTTGCCGGCATCGGCCGTCCCAACAACACGGGCACGAAGTTGTTCTGCATCTCGGGGCATGTGAACAAACCCTGTAATGTCGAAGAGGAAATGGGCATCCCGCTGCGCGAGTTGATCGAGAAGCATTGTGGAGGTGTGCGCGGCGGCTGGGACAATCTGCTTTGCGTTATTCCCGGTGGCGCCTCGGTGCCGCTGATGCCCAAGGCAACTTGCGACGACATCCTGATGGACTTTGACTCGCTGAAGGCCGTGGGTACGGGCCTTGGCACTGCGGCCGTTATCGTGATGGACAAGTCCACCGACGTTATCAAGGCGATCCAGCGCCTGTCTTATTTCTACAAGCATGAAAGCTGCGGCCAGTGCACGCCCTGCCGCGAAG
>CAIXUE010000122.1 GCA_903922545.1 uncultured Alphaproteobacteria bacterium
CCGCGCTCTTCAAGCGCTGTGATCAGGCGGTGAATGCCGGACTTGGATTTCAGGTCCAGCGCGTCTTTCATCTCGTCGAAGGACGGCGGCACGCCGGTTTCGCGGATCCGCTCATGAATGAACATCAGAAGTTCGTATTGCTTGCGGGTCAGCATCGGCCATGTCCTCCAGGCGGATGCCGCCCATGAAAGGGACAGCAAAACCCGCGATATCCATCCGGCCTGCCGGGGAACACCCCCCGTGAACAAAGCCGAAACATGGAGAATCGTTCTACTTTAGTTCTTTTCCGCCGTCAATCGGGGGTTATATAGTTGAGCAGGCGACCTTTTGGGCCAGAATCCCCCTTCAAAGCGTGACAGAAAATAGCGCTAGATGGGTTCGTATCCGAGCGCGATATATTTCGCGACGCAATCGCCGTCATTTTGACGCTGAAAATCATATCCAGCGACACCGCCGACCAGTGAAGCGGCGTATCCGCCACCGCAACGAGCAATTTCTCCAGTTTTCTTATTCTTAAGTGTGGTGACGGGTGTTGCACATCCCGTAAGGCAAAATGCGGAAACTACAGAACCCACAATCAAGAGTTTTTTCATTGGAGCCCCTCAGAAGCCCAGTATTCCGAAGCTTGGTCGTAATTTAGCATGGCCTTCTGGAAAATTCTTCTCTTTGATCAGCCTATCTGCCGGCAGGTGAAACGCTTAAGTTTCCGCCCTTTCTTGTTGCGGATGCAGGCAGCGTCCATTCTAAGGTTGTCATCAGGCTTTGTCAGTCGTTGCCGTTATCGACGCTGTTTTCCAGAACATCGCCGGTCACCGCATCCACGCCCACTTCGTATGTTTCCTTGCCGCTGCGGATATCGAAGGAATAGCGCAGGCCCGAGCCGCCTTTTTCCTTTTCCAATTCCCGGTCGGTGACTTTTCCGGCCCGCGCTTTCAGCGCGATCAGCGTGGCCCGTTCCATGCTGATCCTGGCGTCCTTGGCGTATTTCTCGCCCGTATAGGCATTGGCGTTTTGGGCGCAAAAAAATCCGGCGGAAAATATCAAGGCGATGCTGACGGCATGTTTCATGGCGCGCTTCCTTTTTGTTTCCGCTGGCAGCTTACCGGGGGTGCGGAACTTTGCGTGGGGCAAAGCGGCGCATTGGCAATTGTTATTCTTTGAACATGTCCTCGACGCGCACTTTGGCCACGCGGGCCAGTTTTTCCGCCACGCCGTCGGAAAAGCCGCGCGAGCGGCCAGTGAGAAAGCCCAATATCTCGCCGCTCGAAACGCCCGCATCCTTGGCCCAAAGCGTGGGCCGCAGGCGATGGCTGGTCATGAAATTGCGGAAAGCTTCGCGGCTTTGATCAGGCCGGGGTTTGGGTCCGGTGACTTCGCCCATCAGCACTTCCGGCTTGGCTTTATCGCCTTTGTTTAGCGAACCTCTGGACCGAAAGGCCCCTTGCGCCGGCGTTGCGGCGGCCATCACGCGAATGCCGTCAATCGAAGCCTCAGGGTCTTTCAGCGCGCCGATCAGACCCAGCGCCGCCATCGCCGCGCCGGTCAGTGCCGCCATGCGGTCACCCGCTTCGGCTTCGATGCGGACATGGCCGGGCAGGGGCTCAAAACGGATTTTGCTTTTTGGCGCCGCCGCTTTTGCCGCCGCCAGTGCATCTGGCCCGGCGGCGCCGCCGGAAAAGCGCACCAGCGCCTCGGCGCGAATACTCACAGCCGGAACCCGTCGCCCAACAGATGCCGCGTCGCCAGTTCCACATCCTTCTGCCGCATCAGGCTTTCGCCGATCAGCACGCTCGTCACATGCGCGCCCGCCAGCCGCTTCAAATCGGCCGGCGCTGAAAGCCCGCTTTCCGCCACCAGATGCACCGATTTGGGCACATGCGCCGCCAGGCGCAGCGTCACCGACAAATCCGTGACGAAGGTCTTCAGATTGCGATTGTTTATGCCGATCAGTTGCGCCTCCAGTTCCAGGGCGCGCTCCATCTCGCTTTCGTCATGCACTTCCACCAGCGCATCCATGCCAAAGCGCGCCGCCTCATCGATAAGCGCACGCGCCACGCTGTCATCCACCATGGCCAGGATCACCAGAATGGCGTCGGCGCCCCAGCTGCGCGCTTCGGCCACCTGGTAAGTCTCCAGCATGAAATCCTTGCGCAGCACCGGCAGACGCACCGCTTCGCGCGCCGCGGTCAGAAATTCCGGCGCGCCCTGGAAGGATGGCGTATCGGTCAGAACCGAAAGGCAGGCCGCGCCGCCATTCTCATACGCTTCCGCCAGGGCAGGGGGATCGAATTGCGCGCGGATCAGCCCCTTCGAGGGGCTGGCCTTTTTGATTTCGGCGATCAGGCCATATTCGCCGCGCTCTTTCTTGTCATCCAGCGCGGCCAGAAATCCGCGCACCGGATCCGAGGCAAGCGCGCGCGCCTCAATCTCCTGGGGCGAGATTTTGCCTTTGGCCGCCGCGATCTCATCGCGTTTGTAGGCGACGATTTTGTCCAGAATGGTCATGTGTTTTTCAATGGCCTATCGCTTCGCTACTTGAGGCCGTTAGAAGCTTTGATCAGGTCCTGCAATTTGGCCTTTGCCGCGCCGCTGTCCAGGGCACGCGCGGCCAGCGCCATGCCGCCCATTATATCGCCTGTCCGCCCCGCCACCATCAAGGCCGCCGCCGCATTCAGAAGCACGATGTCGCGGTAAGCCCCGGTTTCGCCTGACAACAGCGCCGTCAGCCGTGCCGCATTTTCCGCCGCGCTGCCGCCTTTGAGGTCGGAAAGCCGGGCGCGGGATATGCCCGCCTGTTCCGGCGTGATTTCGCTGCGGGAGATTGTCCCGTTTTTGAGCATCGCGGCGAAAGTCACCTCCGTGCTGGTGACTTCATCCAGCCCGTCCTTGCCATGCACCACCAGCGCCTCAACGGAACCCAGCGCCTTCAACGCCTCGGCATAAGGCGTCAGCCATTCTTCCGCAAAAATGCCGACAAGCTGGCGCGTCACCCGCGCCGGGCTGGCCAGGGGCCCCAGCAAATTGAAAATGGTGCGCCGCTTGATCTGCGCTCGCACCGGTCCGACATGTTTCATCGCCGGATGATGGGTCTGGGCGAACAGGAACACGATGCCGGTCTGCGCCAACACACGCGAAGCGGCCTCAGGCTCCAGCCCGATTTTCACACCCAGCGCTTCCAGAATATCCGCCGCGCCGCTTTTGGACGATGCCGCGCGGTTGCCATGCTTGGCCACCGGCACGCCCGC
>CAIXUE010000123.1 GCA_903922545.1 uncultured Alphaproteobacteria bacterium
CCCGATCATATTGCAGCTTTTCTTTGGATAACTCGCCGCGAGTAAAACGCGCCTCGTTCTCCTTCATCAGCCCTCTTGCACAAACCTCAAATCCACTGCTCCGTGTCAGCGGCAGCTTGTTCATTTTTTTGTGTTTGATCTCAGCGAAGAATGTCTTCGCGGCCATCAATGCTTCACGCTTCTCAGTGACTTTGAGACTGCGACGAGCAATCTTTCCGCCTTCAAAGAACCGCGCATACCAGTATGGCGATGCAAGCATCTTGTAGATCGTGAGCGTTCCATAGCCTGCCACTTTCTGAAGTGTGCCAGGCTCAGGCAAAGTGCGTTCACGAACTGCCGTGTTGACGCGACTCTTTGCGGATGTTCCGTGAGCTACGCTCATCGCATTGTTGTATAGGAATTCCTATACAACAGCAATTTTCAGAAGTTGCTGTAATCACTAAATTATTGGTGCTGAAATGATTGCCGCCAACACATTACGAATGATGTGCTCTACCGGCTGAGCTAAGGCGGCCAAGTTTTTGAAATAGCGCAATTATCCGGCGGAAGCAACTTCAGGATTTTTCGCCGTTAACCGCAAAGCTTTGCGGGGCCAATCCCTGCTGAAACCTGTCCCACATCGCGGCAAAGGCTGCTTCCAGATTGCGCCTGTAGCGATCCGTGTCGAACAGGGCCGCGGTGCCGCGCTGCGCCTCCAGCTTGCGCCGAACCTCCGCCAGCCGCGCCGGATCAGCGGCCAGACTCAGAATCAAAGCTTCGTAAGCCTCAAGACTGTCGGTCACCAACTCGGGCATGTTCATCGCATACAGCAGACTGGCCGCGACCCGCCCGGCAAAGGCATCGCCCAGGCATGTCACCATCGGCACGCCCATCCACAAGGCATCGCTGGTGGTGGTGTGGGCGTTGTAGGGCAGCGTATCAATGCACAAATCCGCCAGCTTCAGCCGCGCCATATGCTTTTCCTGCGAGGTTGAGAGCGCGAAAACCAGCCGGCTTTCCGCCACGCCATGTGCCACTGCCTCGCGCCGCAGATTGGCCGAACAGATGCTGTTATTTTCCAGCAGCCACAGCACGCTTCCCGGAACCAGCCGCAGGATCCGCATCCAGACCGCAAAGATGGCCGGCGTCAGCTTGTAGAGCTGGTTGAAATCGCAAAACACAAAGGCTTCTTCCGGCAGCCCGCATTCGGCGCGGCTGGGAATTTCCGACGGCATCTCCAGCCCGCCATCGGTGGGCCAATAGGTATCTGGCAATTGCGCCACCGCTTCGGTGTAAAAGCGCCGGTCCTGTTCGGGAATGACCACGCCATCGCCGATCACATAGTCCATATACGGCGCGCCCACCGTGCTGGGAAAACCCAGCAGTTCCACCTGTAGCGGCGCGGGCTTGCGCGCCAGCGCGCCCATGCGGTGATCGCGGGTATGGCCGTGCATATCCACCAGAATGTCGATCCCCTCGGCATGGATTTTTTCCGCCAGCGCGTCATCGGCCAGTCGCGATACATCCAGGAATTTGTCGAACGCTGCGGCAAAGCGTTTGCGGATGGGGCTTTCCTCTTTGCCATTCAGATCAAAAGCGATGACCTGGAATTTCGATTTGTCATGGCGTTCAATCAGCCCCGCCATCAGAAAGCCGGTGGGATGCACCCGGAAATTGCCGCACAGATAACCCAGCCGGATTTTCCCGGGCGCGCGACTTTTATGTACCCAAGGCGAAGGCAGCGGCGGGTAAATATGATCGGTATAAATGCGCGAACAGGCCTGCACCGCGGCCGGCGAATCCGATATCGCCAGGAAATACAAAGGCTGGATGACCCGCTTGCCGGCACGCACACCGGCGTCAATCGCGGCGATCGCTTCGCCGCAGCCCCGCCAGTCAGCCGCCTGCATCTTCAGGTGCAGCAGATCGCCCCGCAAATAGGGATGTTCCGGATCGGCTTTCAGGGCGCTCTCCAAATCGCGTATACCGGCGGCCAGATCACGCTTCACCGCCCATAGCAGATTGCCCCGCCGGTACAGGGCATCGGCATAATCCGGCTGCAGCGCCAGCGCCTGGTCAAAACTCGCCAGCGCTTCATCCATGCGGCCCATGTCACTTAACACCGCGCCCCGGCTTTTCCAGGCCCGCGCATCCGAAGGCGTCAGCGCCAATATTTTTTCAACCCCCGCCAGGGCTTCGGGCAGCCGCCGCAAATGGGTGAGAATGTCTGACCGGTTGGCCAGCGCCTCGGCATAATCGGGGTTGATCGCCAGCGCCTTGTCATAGCTCGTCAGGGCTTCATCCAACCGCCCCAATGTCTGCAGCAGAACGCCCCGGTTCATCCGGGCCTGCGCATAATCCAGGGCCATGACCAGCGCCTTGTCATAAGCCCCAAGCGCCTGATCCGTCCGGCCCAGCGCCTGCAAAACAATGCCCAGACTGTTCCAGACTTCGGCAAATTCAGTTGTGATCGCCAAAGACCGTTCCACCGATTCCAGCGCCTCTTCCGCGCGGTCCATCTCGAGCAGAAGCGTGCCGCGATTGGCCCAGGCCGCCGCGTCGCCCGGCGCCAGATCAAGCGCCTTGTCGTAACTGGCAAGCGCCTCTTCCGGGCGCTTGAGGTTCGCCAGTGTCACGCCCCGGTTAAACCAGGCATCGGCAAAATCCGGAGTCAGTTTCAGGGCATGGTCATAGCTTGCCAGCGCATCATCAAAGCGCGCAAGCGCCTGCAGGATATTGCCCTGGCTGGCAAACGCATTGGGATTGGCATCCAGCGCTAGGCTGGCGGCAATGAACTCCAGCGCTTCGGCAGGGCGGCCCTGCTGATAGCGGATAATGCCCAGAAAATAACGCGCGGCGGCATTGCCCAGCTCAACCTTGGCGATCTCAAGATAAAGCTGTTCGGCTTCCGCCAAACGCCCCATACGCAGAAATTGCAGCGCGTCTTCCTCGGCTGTCACGAAGCACGCCCGCGCGGATGCGCGTTCTTATAAGTCTCCAGCAAGGCGCGATTTTCAATGGCGGTATAGGTCTGGGTGGTGGAAAGCGAAGCATGGCCCAGCAATTCCTGCACACTGCGCAAATCCGCGCCCCCGGCCAAAATATGCGTGGCAAAAGAATGGCGCAGCGCATGCGGCGTTGCCCGTTCCGAAAGACCCAGCCGTCCCCGCAGCCGCTGCATCAGGCTTTGCGCCTCACGCGGGCTCATCGGCTTGCCCCGGCGGGATAAGAACAGCGCCGTACCCGCCGCGCCGCTGAACGGGATCTGGTCGGCATAAAACTGCACCGCTTCGCGCAGCAGCGGCAGCACCGGCACCATGCGCTCCTTGCGGCCTTTGCCCAGAATAGTGATCGTTTCGCCCAGGGGAACATCACCCCGCTTGAGCGACAGCGCCTCGGAAATGCGCAGGCCCGCGCCATACAAAAGCGTGATCAGGGCGGCATCGCGCGCCGCCAGCCATTCGATTTTCTGGTCCCCGGCTTCTTCGATCACCCGCACCGCTTCATCTTCTGTCAAAGGGCGCGGCAAGCGGCGCTTCAGGCGCGGGGTGCGAATGGCACGGGGCGCGGCATTTTCCAGAATGCCTTCCCGCGCCAGATAGCGGTAAAAACTTCTGATCCCCGCCAGCGCGCGCTGCACCCCGCCGCCGCTTAACCCCTCGCCGCGCCGCGCCGCTATAAAAGCGCGGATATCACTGGTCTTGAGGGTGGCCAGCTGCTTTTCATTCACCGCCATGCCCAGATGGCCGCGCTGAAAAGCCAGGAAGCGCGAAACATCATCGCCATAGGCGCGCAGGGTGTTGGGGCTGGCGCGGCGCTCATGGCGCAGCCAGTCCTGCCAATCCTTCTGCAAACTTTCCGCCGCCCGCCCCATGGCCTTCAAATCAGGTCTTGATGGTCACATGCGCTTTTTTGGCGTCGGCGATGAAGGCGGCCAGGCCCTTGTCGGTCAAAGGATGGTTCATCAGCTTGCTGAAAATCTCGGTGGGAATGGTGGCGACATCGGCCCCGGCCAAGGCCGCTTCGCGCACATGGCTGACGCTGCGGATGGACGCGGCCAGGATTTCGGTCTTGAAGCCGTAATTGTCATAGACCGCGCGGATATCGCGGATCAGCGCCATGCCGTCTTCGCCGATATCATCCACCCGCCCGACAAAGGGCGAGATAAAGGTTGCGCCGGCTTTTGCCGCCAGCATCGCCTGCACCGGCGAAAAGCACAGCGTGACATTGACCATCAATCCTTCATCGCTGAGCGCCCGGCAGGCTTTGAGCCCATCCCAGGTGCTGGGCACTTTGACGGTGATGTTCTTGGCGATTTTGGAAACCGCCTTGCCTTCCTTCATCATGCCCTTGAAGTCGGTGGAAAGAACTTCGGCGCTGACCGAGCCTTTGACGATGCCGCAAATCTGCTTCAGCGACTTGACGTAATCCTGTCCCGTCTTGGCGGCCAATGAGGGGTTGGTGGTGACGCCGTCCACCAGCCCGCTGGCGGCATATTCGCGGATTTCCGCCACATCGGCGGTATCAAGAAATATTTTCATTGGAAGCACGACCTTTCGGTTGACGGCTCGGCGTTGGCGGGGCGAACACTATCCCATGAGACCGGCTCGTATGAAGCCCGAACCAGTGATTCTGGCGCCCCAGGAACGCGCCGGTATCCTGCTGCCTTTGCCGCTGGCTGGCGCCTATGATTACAAGCTGCCTCGGGGCGTAAACGCCGCCCGGGGCGCCGTGGTTGCCGCGCCCCTGGGAAACCGCGAAACGCTAGGCGTGATCTGGGGCGCCGCCGAAGGCACGGTGGGCGACAACCGGCTGAAAGAGGCGCAGCCGCTGGACGGCGCGCCCTGTCTGCCCGCCGGTCTGTGCGATTTCATCGATTGGGTGGCCGATTACACCCTCAATCCGCCCGGGGCGATTCTGGCCATGGCGCTGCGTTCCCGTAGCGCGTTTGAGCCGGAAGCGCTGCGCACCGCCTATGTCAAAGCCAATGTGACACCGGCGAAGTTGACCGAGGCGCGCAAGCGCGTGCTGGCGGTGGCGGAAGACGGCCTGGCGCGCAGCGTTTCGGGCTTGGCGGAAGACGCCAATGTTTCCCCAGCCGTGGTGCGCGGGTTGATCGCGGCCGGCGCGCTGGCGCCCACGTCGCTGCCGGAATTTGCGCCTTTCGCGGCCCCCGATGCCGCTTTCACCGCGCCCAGACTGAATGACGATCAGGCCAAGGCGGCGACGCATTTGCGCGCCGCTGTAACAGACGAGAAATTCTCCACCCATCTGCTGGATGGCGTCACCGGTTCAGGCAAGACCGAGGTTTATTTTGAAGCGGTGGCTGAGACACTCGCGCTGGGAAAACAGGTTCTCATCCTGCTCCCCGAAATTGCCCTGACCGTGCAATTTCTGGAACGCTTCGCCGCCCGCTTCGGGGCGCGCCCCGCCGAATGGCACAGCGATCTTTCCCAGAAAGAACGCCGCCGCACCTGGCGCGCGGTGATGAAGGGTGAGGCGCGGGCGGTGGTGGGGGCGCGTTCATCGCTGTTCCTGCCTTTTTCCGAACTGGGCCTGATTATCGTGGACGAAGAACATGAACAGGCTTTCAAGCAGCAGGATGGCGCCATCTATCATGCCCGTGACATGGCGGTGGTGCGGGCGCGCATCGAAAAATGCCCGCTGATCCTTTCCAGCGCCACGCCCTCGCTGGAAACTTTCATCAACGCCGGGGCGGGCCGCTATTCGCATCTGAAACTGCCGTCGCGCCACGGCGCCGCCGAAATGCCGCAAGTCAAAATCGTGGATCTGCGCCACACGCCTGACGATGACGCAGGTGCCAAATGGCTGTCCGCGCCGCTGCGCGCCGCCCTCACCGAAACCCTCGCCGCCGGCGAACAGGCGATGCTGTTCCTCAACCGGCGCGGCTATGCCCCGCTGACGCTGTGCGAAGCCTGCGGTCACAAACTCACCTGTCCCAACTGCTCAAGCTGGCTGGTGGAACATCGCTATAAAAAGCGCCTGGCCTGTCATCAATGCGGTTATGAAATCGCGGCCCCCCACACTTGCCCCGGTTGCCAGGCGGAAGGCACGCTGATCGCCTGCGGCCCCGGCGTGGAACGGGTGGCGGAAGAATTCGCGCAGTTTTTCCCCAATGCGCGCTATGCCATCGCTTCGTCCGATACCATGCAGGCGCTGCACACTGGCCCATCGGAAATGCAGGCCACCATACGCGCCATGGCCAGGCATGAGATTGATGTGCTGATCGGCACCCAGATTGTCGCCAAGGGCCATCATTTTCCGCAGCTGACTTTGGTGGGCATAATCGATGCCGATCTGGGCGGTTCTGACGGCGATCTGCGCGCCCGCGAACGCACGTTTCAGTTGCTGCATCAGGTGTCGGGCCGGGCCGGCCGCGCCGAAAAGCCGGGGCTGGTGCTGATGCAAACCCGCAATCCGCAGGATGCGGTGATGCAGGCTTTGGCCAGCGGCGACCGTGATGCCTTTTATGCCCAGGAAGCCGAATTCCGTTCCCGCGCCAGCGCACCTCCCTACGGCCGTCTCGCCGCCGTGATCGTGTCGGGCTATGACGGCGAAGCGGTGCGCGAAATTGCCCGCGCGCTGGGAAAATCCGCGCCATCCGCCAAGGATGTGAAAGTGTGGGGGCCGACGCCGGCCTTTTACGCCCTGCTGCGCGGCCAGACGCGTGAGCGCCTGTTGCTGCAGGCAGCGAAAAACGTGGACGTGCAGGCTTACATGCGCGCTTGGCTGGGCCAGGTGAAAGTCCCCGCTGCCATCCGCGTGACCGTGGATGTGGACCCGATCAGCTTTTTTTGATGCGTTCTTCTTCCCTCTCCCCTTGTGGGAGAGGGCGGAAAATCTTGCGCTTAGCGAAGCGTGAGCAAGCTAAGCGCTTAGATTTTGCGGGTGAGGGGTTGGCCCACGCACCCCTCACCTGAAAAATCATTGGGTTGGACGTCGCTATCGCTCCGCCAACCCAGTGATTTTTCTTCCTCTCCCACAAGGGGAGAGG
>CAIXUE010000124.1 GCA_903922545.1 uncultured Alphaproteobacteria bacterium
CGCGGCGCGTGCGGAAGCTGCTATAATACTGTCTCAATCAGAGGCATCGCGGCGCATGGCGGTCGGTTCCGTCTATCATCAGGGCTGGAAGCTGGAAGACGTCAGCTGGCACCTGTTCGACGCCTCGTCAGTGGACGCCACCATGCTGGCGGCGATCAAGGCCGCTGCCCTGGTCGAATACAACGCCCCCGATTATGTCGCTTACCTCAAGCGCGTCTTCCCCAATTCCTCTCCTGAGGCCCATGAATGGATCGAACGCTGGGGCGCCGAGGAAAGCCAGCACGGCATCGCGCTGGGCCGCTGGGCCGAGCTGGCCGATCCCAGCTTCAAGCTGGAAGAAGCCTTCGCCCGCTTCCGTAAGGGCTACCAGCCGCCGCATTTCAGCGGTGATGGCGCGGACTCGGTGCGCGGCTCACGCCGGGGCGAAATGATTGCCCGCTGTGTGGTGGAAAGCGGCACCTCCACCTATTACTCCGCCATCCGCGACGCGACTGATGAACCGGTGCTGAAGGAAGTTGCCGGGCGCATCTCGGCGGACGAATACAGGCATTACAAGCTCTTCTACGAGACCCTTCACAAACAGGATGAGCCGGAACTCAGCTTCTTCAAGAAGCTCTGGGTGGCCTTCGGACGGGTGCGGGAAAGCGATGATGACGAACTGGCCTATGCCTATTACTGCGCCAACGTCCCCCTGAGCCAGGAACTGGCCCGGCCGTACAGCCGCAAGATCTATTCCCGCCTCTCGGCCAAGACCGGCATGACGATTTACCGCCGCCGCCATATCCGCAAGCTGGTCCAGATGGTGGCCAAGGCGGTGGGCGCAGACCCGCACGGCAAGCTGGCCGACTGGGGCGAAGCCATTCTCTGGCGGACGATGCAGAAAAAAGCCGCAGCAGCTTAGATAAGGGCGCGGGCCTTTTGCGCCTTGGGTTCGTCGCGCGTGCTCACGTACGTCCGTACGCTCCGCGCGACGCTCCTGCCCAAGTCACAAAATTCCTCGCGCCTAAAGCCAGTTTGGTTTCTGACCTGATGGTCCAGACCAACCCCAGTCCTGCAAGACCTCGATCAAGACAGATCGTTTATAATTATCGGGTTGCGTCCCAATACCCGACGCAAAGCCAAAGCCGCAGCCCTTCAGATATTCAACATGGGGGCGCAGGGTATCGTAGTTGGCGTTGACAACCATGCCGCCACGCGGACCAAAATGTTTGACGAGCGCGGAGACCAGAAGCGTTTGGCCGCCGGGAAGTGCGAGTTCGAATGGCGCGATGATATCCAAATCGAGGTCCGCAGCCGTCTTCTGCCAGAAAGCAACTTCAACCTCGCTCACGATCACGCCTTCCGCTTCACCATCATCTGCTTGATCTCGCCGATGGCCTCAGCGGGGTTCAACCCCTTGGGGCAGACCTGGGCGCAGTTCATGATGGTGTGGCAGCGATAAAGCCGGAACGGGTCTTCCAGATCATCCAGCCGCGGGCCGGTTTCCTCATCGCGGCTGTCCACCAGCCAGCGATAGGATTGCAGCAGTGCCGCCGGTCCCAGATAGCGTTCCGAATTCCACCAATAGCTGGGGCATGCGGTGGAGCAGCAGGCGCAAAGGATGCACTCATAAAGCCCGTCCAGCTTGGCGCGGTCTTCCGGGCTCTGTTCCCATTCCTTTTCCGGCGCGGCCGTCTTGGTCTGCAGGTAAGGCTGGATGGAGGAGTATTGCGCATAGAAATTGGTGAGGTCGGGCACCAGATCCTTCACCACCGGCATGTGCGGCA
>CAIXUE010000125.1 GCA_903922545.1 uncultured Alphaproteobacteria bacterium
GCCGCCTGCGCGGCGCGAGACAATGGCCATGCGCCCGTAGCTCAGCTGGATAGAGCATCAGACTACGAATCTGAGGGTCAGGAGTTCGAATCTCTTCGAGCGCGCCATTGTTTAAGCCGCGTCTGCGACACGGCTTAAACAATGCCAAGCCCGCCCGCGCGACAGCGCCGGGAGGGCGGGCGCGGTAGGCGAAAACACAGATATTTTCTCTCAGACCTTGTAGCCCAGCTGTGTCAGGCAGACGGCTTTCTGATCACCCTGACCCGCGCTCCACGCCGCCACCGCATCCAGATAGCGGCCGCCAAGCGTTTTTCGGGCGTCCCAGACGCGGGCGGTTTCGCCGCTGAGGAAAACGGTGGTGAGCTGATAGCGCGATGCGCCGCGGCTGTTCTTCCATTCAATCGACATGGGCAGCACGTCCGAATCATTCTTTTTCTGCTGCGGATAGACGGGCGAGAGCGTGCCGTAAGTCTTTTCCAGCCGGGCCAGCATGTTCACGAAAGAAGATTCGCAATCGGCCTGCGAGGTGGTTTTTTCATTTTCGACGCTGATATCGCCGGTCGCCATGACGGACCCGAAACCCGGCGCGGCAGGATGGGCGATTTCCCGGCCCACCGCATTGGACCAGCCGGTCACAAGCGGCCAGGCGAGGGCAAGCGCGGCGCAGGAGGTCAACAGGCTTTTCTGGGCGCGGTTCAATTCCGAAGGCGTCGCCCCGGCCATGATGCCATGAAGCCGCTGTTCCAGATTGGCGCCCAGAATAGCGGACGCCAGCGGCGCCGGCGCGGCATAATAGCGGCAGACTTTCAAAATGCCTTCGGCATAGACGGAAGCATCATTGCCGTTCTGGATCACTTCTTCATCGCAGGCGCGCTCACGCTCCATATTCAGGCGCGCGCCCAGCCACCAGACCAGCGGATGAAACCAGAACAGCGCCTGCACCAGCGAATGAATCGCGGTGGTGAGATTGTCGCCGCGTTCCAGATGGCACAGTTCGTGATCCAGAATCGCGCGCATTTCCTTAGGGCTCATGTGCGCGGCCATTGCTTGCGGCAACAACAGCACCGGGCGCCAGATGCCGAACAGGCCCGGCCCCAGCGCGGCGGTGGTCGCTTTGACGGTGATCGGCGCAGGCAGCGCCAGTGGCGCGGCATTGCGCAGCGCGGTGCGAACACGCCACCAGCGCACCGCCCAGATCAACAACAGCGCAAGAAATCCGGCCAGCCAGATGGAAAACAGGACGGTTGTGGAATCAAATTGTGGGAACGCACAGCAAGTTTCCGCGGAAAATCCGGCGGTGGGAAAGGATGCCGTGAAAGGCAGCGCGGTTTTCTGAACCAGTTTGAGACCGGCTACCGGGACGGATGGCGGCAGCGAAGGGGCCATCGCGCTGCCCAGATAGACCAGAAAGGAGAAAGGGATCAGGAATTTCACCGAAGCGGCGAACAACACCTGATACCGCACCCGCGCCGCGCAGTTTCGCAGGCCCAGGATAAGAAGCGCCGCTCCGGCGGCAAAGACCGTGGACTGCCAGATATGATCCAGCAGCGCGGCGATCACGGTTTTTTCTCTTTCAGACGGCGCAAGGTTTTTTCCGCTGCCTGAATATCTTCCAACGTCAGCTTTCCGGTTTCGATCAGCTGGTTCATCACCGGCTGCATCTGGCCGCCGAACAAAGCCAGAAATTCGTCAATGAAATTGCTTTGGGCGCTGGCGCGGGTGATCGCCGGTTCAAACAGATTGGCGCTGCCGGATTTCTTGATGCGGCGCAGCGCTTTTTTTGCCTCCAGCCGGTACACCAGCGTCTGGATCGTAGTGTAGGCGGGACGGGTTTTTTCCGGAAAAGATTCCTGAATCTCGCGGATGGACCCCGCGCCCTTGCTCCACAGCACCTCCAGCACGCGAAGTTCGGCCTTGCTGGGTTTGGGTGTTTTCATCGCATTCCTATTTTGTCACGCATCCAAAATGTGTGGCCGCGGCCAAACATGGTCAGGTGTGCATCATGCGTCTGGACAGGCGGGCAAGACAAGCGTAGTTTTGACTACAAGCGTAGTTCAGGCGGCGCGGCACGGCAAAGTGGCGTATTAAAGCCATGGCAGCTTGGGCATTTGAGGAAACGGGCTTTTAGAAAAACCTTATAAAACAATCATTTGGGAGGTCCCCATGGCTTCGGCAGTATCACTCAAGCATGTCGTCAAAAGCTATCGGCGCGGGCGGGAAAAAGTCGAAGTCCTGCACGGCCTGGATCTGGAAATTCCCCAGGGGGAATTCTTGGCCCTGATGGGGCCTTCCGGTTCGGGCAAGACCACCATCCTCAATCTGATCGGCGGACTGGACCGCGCCGATTCCGGTGAAGTGATTGTCAGCGGCGAAAATCTGCAAAGTCTTTCAGGCGGGCAGCTGGCCAAATGGCGCACCCATCATGTCGGCTTTATTTTCCAGTTCTACAATCTGATGCCCATGCTGTCGGCGGCGGCCAATGTCGAATTGCCGCTGCTGCTGACCAATCTTTCCAAGGCCGAGCGCAAGAAGCATGTGGCGATCGCGCTGGAGATGGTGGGGCTGTCGGAGCGGCAGGCGCACAAGCCGGGCGAAATGTCGGGCGGCCAGCAGCAACGGGTGGGCATTGCCCGCGCCATTGTCGCGGATCCCGCTATTCTTCTGTGCGACGAGCCGACCGGCGATCTGGACCGCAAGACGGCGGATGAAATTCTGGATCTGTTGCAGCAGCTGAACCGCGCTCACAACAAGACCATTGTGATGGTGACCCATGATCCGCGCGCCGCCGATCATGCCAAGCGGCAGCTTCATTTCGACAAGGGCAGGCTGACCGACGCGCGAGAAATGGCGTGAAATATTTTCCGCTGGTCTGGGCGGCGATCATGCGGCGGCCGGCGTGGGCCGTGCTGACATTATTGTCGGTGATGATTGCCTTCACCCTGTTCGGGCTGACCATCGGATTGAATGCGACCTTCGATACGGTCGAGGCCAACGCCAGGCTGGACCGCATCTATACCGGTGCGCGTTTTGGCGGTGGCGGCTTGCCCGTCGCTATGGCGCGCGAAATCGAAAAACTTCCCGGCGTGGCCAAGGTGGGCGTTGAAGGGTTCATCCCCGGCTATCACCAGGACCCCAAGAAGCGCGTTTTCGTCACCATGATGGATGCCAATGTGCGCAACGTCATGACCGATTGGCCGCTGACGCCGCATCAATGGGATTTGATTGAGCAGAACCGCACCGGCGTGGTGATCAGCCGGATGCAATCGCTGCAATGGCATTTGAAGCGGGGCGACAATTTCACCGTTGTATCGCCCCTGACCAGCAAGGCCGATGGCACCACCAGCTGGACGTTTCAGGTGCTGGATGTGGCGGCTGACATTCCATACATGACCAACGGCTATGTGATGGGCAATTTCGATTTTTACAGCCAGGCGCGGCCAGCGGATTCGCAAGGCAAGGCGGTGCAGTTTTTCGTGCTGGCGTCCGATCCCACCCGCACCGCCGATGTGGCGCAGCTGATCGATAAAAATTTCGCCAACTCCGCTGTGCCGACTCAATCCATCACCGAGAAAGCGGCGCTGGATATCAGCAATTCGGGCCTGGACATCGCGTCGGTGGACCGCGACATCGCGCTGGCCGGCATGTTCATGGTGCTGTTCCTGACCGCCAACGGCATCGCCCAATCGGTGCGCGAACGGTTTGGCGAATTCGCGATGCTGCGGACGTTGGGCTATTCCGATACCACTGTCATGGCGTTGGTGTTTTTCGAGGCGGCGCTGCCTTGCGTGATCGGTGCGCTGATGGGCGTGGGCCTGGCGGCGGGCGTTTCCGCCCTGCTGCCGCGGTTTTTGCCGCCGGCCACGGGATTTCCCCTGCCGACATTGACGGCCATCGTATTTGTATGGGCGGCGCTTTGCGCCGGTGTGGTGGCACTGGCCAGTTCAGCACTGCCGGCGCTGCGCCTGAAGCAAATGGATATCGCAACCGCTTTATCGGGACGCTGACATGAATATGCTGCGCCAGATATTCGTTATCTCCGCCATGAATTTCCGCAGCCTGCCGCGGCGTTTCTGGACGTCGATGGTGATCGTGGTGGGGTTGGGCGCCACCATCGGCGTGCTGCTTTCCATGCTGTCCATGACGGCGGGAATACGGCTGGTTTATTCGCGCACCGGCGATCCGGGGCGGGCGATCATCGCGTCACTGGGCGCTGACAATGAAGGCCAGTCCAGCCTGTCACGTGACAATGTGCAGATGATCGTTGATGGGCCGGGCATCGCCAAAGACAGTGATGGCCGGCCGCTGGCGGATCTGAGCCTGAACACCAGTGTGCCGATGCTGCGCCAGAACGGCACCCGGGGCTACATCACCTTGCGCGGCGTCGGGCCCAAGGGGATCGCGGTGCGGCCCGAACTGAAGCTGGTGGCGGGGCGCATGTTTGAGCCCGGCAAGCGCGAATTGATCGTGGGGGTGGGGGCGCAAAGCCTGTACCAGCATGTCGCGGTCGGCGAGAAAGTCATTTTGCCCGGCGGCGAATGGCCCATCGTGGGCAGTTTCCGCACCGGCGATGTTCTGGACGGCCAGTTGATCGGCGACAGCGATACGCTGATGGCCGCAACACGGCATCCCAACTACAACACGGTAATTCTGCGGCTGGCGTCTTATGACTCGCTGGGGCCACTGCGCCAGGCGCTCACGACAAATCCGGCGCTGTCGGTGCATGTGGAGCGGCATTCGGACTGGTACAAGAAAGTCATCGATTCCGCGACGGGGGTGTTTTCGGCGTTGGCCTATGCCATCGGCGGCATCATGGCGATCGGCGCGCTATTTGGCTGTCTGAACACCATGTATGCCGCCGTCAGCGCGCGGCGCCGCGAGATCGCCACTTTGCGTGCGATCGGGTTCAATTCTTTTCCGGTGGCCATGTCGGTGATCCTGGAGGCCATGGCGTTGGCGCTGATCGGGGCGATGGCCGGGGCGGCAATCGCCTGGGCGCTTTATGACGGCAAGCAGGGTTCTTTCGGCACCATTGTTTTCACCCTGCAGGTGACGCCCGCGATGATCGGGCTGGGCCTTGTCTGGGCCGTTATCCTGGCGCTTTTGGGCGGCTTGTTGCCATCGATGCAGGCGGCGCGGCTTCCCATTGTCGATGCCTTGCGGGCCACATAAAATATGCGGGTACGCTGATGGCTGACAAACCTTCGCTGGATCAACTGAAGATCGACCGTTCGGCGCCGCCGCCGCGGCGCGGTTTTTTCTTGCCGCTGCTGATCCTCCTGGTGCTGGCAGGTGCGGGCGGTGCGGCGGCTTATGTCTTCTGGCCCGCGCCGGGCATTCCCATTCATGCCGTCACGGTGGAAAGCGCGGGCGGTGGTGGCGGGGGGGCGGGGCTTGATGCCTCGGGCTATGTGGTGCCGCAGCGGCAGGCGACGCTTTCAGCACAGATCGTGGGCAAGGTGGTTTTTCTCAATGCCCAGGAAGGCGAGCGCGTCAAACAGGGTGATGTGATCGCACGGCTGGACGACGCCAATTACATGGCGGCGCTGCATCAGGCGCAGGCGCAGGAGCGCCAGGCCAAGGCGGCGCTGGATGATGCCGCGCCGATTTACGAACGCTATAAAAGATTGCAGGGCCAGAACGCGATCAGCACCGACCAGTTCGAGAATGAGCGCGCCGCTTTTGACACCGCGCGCACCGCGCTGGATGTGGCCCATGCCGCTGTCGCAGTGGCGATGAGCAATGAAAGCTACACAACCGTGCGCGCGCCTTTTTCCGGTGTGGTGACAGTGAAGGTAGCACAGATCGGCGATATTGTGGCGCCCACGGCGGTGGGTGGCAGCGGCGGCAGTCTTTCGGGCATCGCCACCATCGTGGATATGGATTCGCTGGAAGTCGAAGTGGATGTCAGCGAAAATTATATCGACCGCGTGCGGGCCGGGCAGGCGGCGACCGTGCAGCTGACCGCCTATCCCGATTGGGATATTCCCGCTTCCGTCATCGCCGTCATTCCCACCGCCGACCAGAGCAAAGGCACCGTGAAAGTGCGCCTGGCGATGAAGGCCAAGGATGCGCGCATCCTGCCGCAAATGGGCGCGCGGGTGTCGTTCCAGACCGAGCCTGGCACCGGCACCGTCAGCCGCGCCATGACCGTGCCGCCCGATGCGGTGTCAGGCAGCGGTGATACCGCCACGGTGTTTGTGATTGATGGCTAGAAAGTTACAGCCAGGCAGGTGAAAATCGGCCTTCGTACCAGCCAGTCGGTGACCATTCTGTCGGGCATCGCGGCGGGCGACCGGTTGGCCACCGGCGATCTTTCCAAGCTGCATGACGGCGCCAAAGTGGCTGTGCAGGAAGCCGCCAGCTAGCCTGTTTCGCCGGAACCTTAATCGCACATTAGCCGTATTCAGCCTGTGCCGCCGGGGTTAAAGTGCGGCTGGCAGGTTACGGGCAAGGTGGATCCGATGAAAAAACTGGGGCTTGTTGCGGCGCTTGTTTTGACGGCTGGATTGGGCGGCTGCGTGTCGCCTTACTATTACGGCGCTTATGATGACGGGTATGGCAATTATGCCGGCGGTTATGGCGGCGCTTATGCCGGCGCGGGTGATCGTTACGGCTATAACGACCGTTATGCTTATGACAATCGGGGTTATGCGCGCGGTTACGGCAGCTATTATTATCCGCCGCAATACAATCCCTATTACGGCAACGGCTATTCCGGGCGCGGCCAATATTACAATTATTGGCAGAACGGCTATTAGCCGTTAAGCGCGGCTGTTTTTTCGCGCTGCCCGTGTGCGGCGCAAAGTGGCGTGGAAGGGCCGCGGCGCGGTCCATTCCCGCCACAGCGACACCAAGCCCACCATCAGCACGGGCCCCAGGAACAGGCCCAGAATGCCGAAGGTGGCAAGGCCGCCGAAGATTCCCAGAAAGACCCAGAGGAACGGCAATTGCGCATTGCCGCCGATCAGAACTGGCCTGAGGAAATGGTCGGCGATGAAAATCACGATGCTGCCAAAGATCAAAAGGCCGATGGCGAAAGGCATGGCGCCCTTGGCCATCAACAGCAGGCAGGAAATGACCAGGGCGGCGGGCGCGCCAAACGGGATCATGGCCAGAAGCGCGGTGAGCGAACCCAGCAATCCGGCATGCGGCACGCCGGTGACATAATAACCGGCACCCAACAGCGTGCCGACGCCGATGCCGACCAGCACCACGCCATCGGATGTGCCGCGCACCGCCATGATCATCAGCTGCGACAATTCCAGGCCCTTGCGGCCCAGGGTGCGGCGGATCAGCACCTGCGCGCGCCGCCCGAAAGAGGCGCCATCGCGAAACAGGAAAAACAGCGTCAGTACGGTGACGACGAAGAAGGTAAAGCTGCGAGCGATGAGAAGGGCGGTGCGCTGGGTCACCCGCGCCAGGGTGGCGGTATCCACCCGGGCAAAGCGTTCGGTGATGGCGCCTTCGGCGATCATGTTGGTGCGCCACCAATCGGCAATGGTGCTACCCACCAGCGGCAGCTTGTCGAGATAGTCAGGCACCACGCTGCTGCCATGATCGGCGTCGCGCAGCCAGGCCACCAGGCCGTTCAGTTCGCGGCCGATTTCAACCACGCCCAGGAAGATCGGGACAATAAAAATAAGCGTGATGCCGGCGGTGAAAAGCAGCGGCGCGGCATCGCGGCGGGCCTGGGGCGGCATGAAGTTTTGAAAGCGCTGGTAAAGCGGCCAGGTCGCGATCGCCAGCACTGCCGCCCAGCCCAAAGGCTCGAAAAAGGCGCTCAGCACATACAGCGCCATCAGAATGATGACCGCGCCCAACACCAGGCGGGTCATTTGCTGCGGGGAGATGTCGGCCAGGAAACGGCGCATCTTAAGAACCTGAAGAATTTCCGGGCGAACCTACAGCCCTTTTAGACGGGGGGAAATGGGGCCGCCTGTCTGTCATAAAGCCTGCCACAATCCTGCCGCCATCAGGGTAAACCGGCTTGTATCGGTCGGGGCGTTGGGGCGATGCTGGAGCCGCGTTTTTCGGATGCCCCTGATGAAAACCTTTCTCTGCGCCGGTTTGCTGCTGGCTTCTGCCGCGCCCTGTCTGGCTGCCGGACCTTTTGATGCGCCCAGCCCGCTGCCGTTTCATGCCCCGCAATTCGACAAGATCAAGGACAGCGATTACATGCCGGCCTTTCTGGCGGGCATGAAAGAGCAGCGCGCCGAGATCGACGCCATCGCGGCCGGCAAAGACGCGCCCACCTTTCAGAACACGGTGGTGGCGATGGAGCGTTCGGGCCGGATGCTGGACCGGGTGAGCGAGACCTTCTTCAATATCCAGCAGGCCAACACCGATCCGGCCATCGACAAGGTGCAGAACGATGTTGCGCCGCTGCTGGCGGCGCATAATGATGCGATCTACCTGAACGCCAAACTCTTTGCCCGGGTGAAAGCGGTTTATGATGCGCGCGCGGGGCTGAAGCTGGACCCGGAAAGTCTGGCGCTGCTCAATCTTTATTACCGCCAGTTCCTGCATGCCGGCGCCAATCTGTCGGATGCGGACAAGGCGCGACTGAAGGAAATCAACAAGCGTGACGCCAGCCTGGAAGCGAAATTCCAGCAGCAGCTGGTGGCCGCCACCAAGGCCGGCGCGCTGGTGCTGGACAACAAGGCGCAGTTGGCGGGCCTCAGCGCCGACGAAGTCAACAATGCCGCGCATGAAGCCGAAACGCGTGGCCTGAAAGGCAAGTTTGTCATCCCGCTGCAGAACACCACCCAGCAGCCATTGCTGGAATCTCTGGCTGACCGCGATGTGCGCGAAAAGCTGTTCAATGCCCGTTGGCTGGCCACCGAAAAGAGCGACAAGAACGACACCCGCGGCGTAATCGCGGAAATCGCCCAGCTGCGCGCGGAAAAAGCCAAACTGTTGGGTTATGCCGATTTTGCCTCTTATACGCTTTACGACCAGATGGCCGATACGCCCGCCAAGGTGAACGGTTTTCTGGGTCAGCTGGTGGCGCCTGCCGGCGCCAAGGCGAAGGAAGAAGCCGAGCTCATCCAGGCCGCGATCAACAAGGACGGCACGCATTTCGACCTGAAGCCCTGGGACTGGGAACGTTATGCCGAACAGGTGCGTAAGGAGCGCTATGATCTGAATGACGACGAACTCAAGCCTTATTTCGAGGTCAACAATGTCCTGCAGAACGGCGTCTTTTATGCCGCGACCCAGCTTTATGGTGTGAGTTTCAAGGAGCGCCATGACCTGCCGGTCTATCAGCCGGATGTGCGCGTGTTCGAAGTGATCGACAAGGATGGCGCCAGTTTGGGGTTGATGTATTTCGATTATTTCAAGCGCGACAACAAAGGCGGCGGCGCCTGGATGAACAATTTTGTCCAGCAATCCAAACTTCTGGGCACCAAGCCGGTGATTTACAATGTCGCCAATTTCACCAAGCCGGCGCCGGGCCAGCCGGCGCTTATCAGTTTTGACGACGTCACCACCATGTTCCATGAATTCGGTCATGCCCTGCACGGCTTTTTCGCGGACCAGAATTACCCCAGCCTGTCGGGCACCAATGTGGCGCGAGACTTTGTGGAATTTCCCTCCCAGTTCAATGAACATTGGGCGCTGGAGCCGCAGGTGCTCAAACACTATGCGGTGAATTACAAAACCCATCAGCCGATTCCGCAGGCGCTGGTGGACAAGATCAAGAAATCCCAAAGCTGGGGCCAGGGCTATGCGCTGGGCGAACTTCTGGCGGCGTCAGAACTGGACATGCAGTGGCATGCGTTGAAAGCGGATGCGCCGCGCCAGGACGTGGACAAGTTTGAAACCCAGGCGCTGAAGGCGACGCATACCGATTATCCGGATGTGCCGACGCGCTATCGCTCCAGCTATTTCCTGCATATCTGGGGCAATGGCTATGCCGCGGGCTATTACGCCTATCAATGGACCGTGATGCTGGCCGATGATTCCTATGACTGGTTTGAAAAACATGGCGGGCTGACGCGCGCCAACGGCCAGCGCTTCCGCGACCTGATCCTGTCGCGCGGCCATACCCTGGAGTATGGCCCCATGTTCAAATCGTTTTACGGCAAGGACCCGGATATCGGCCCGATGCTGGTGGACCGGGGATTGAAGGCGAACTAGCCTTCCTTCTTCTTTTCCTTGCGGGCTTGATGCAGCAGGGGCTCGGTATAGCCGTTGGGCTGCGCCAGGCCCTTGAACACCAGGTCGCTGGCCGCCCGGAAAGCCACGCCGTCAAAGCCGGGCGCCATGGGTGTGTAAAGCGGGTCCTTGCTGTTCTGGCCATCCACGATCTTGGCCATGCGCTGGAAGGCGGCGCGCACTTCGGCTTCGGTGGTCACGCCATGCAGCAGCCAGTTGGCGACATGCTGGCTGGAAATGCGCAAGGTGGCGCGGTCTTCCATCAGGCCGATATCGTTGATGTCGGGCACTTTGGAGCAGCCGATGCCTTGGTCGATCCAGCGCACCACATAACCCAGGACGCCCTGGATATTATTGTCCAGCTCTTCGCGCACTTCGGCGTCGGACCAGTTGGGCCGGTCGGCGACGGGAATGGCGAGGATGGCGCTGACGGGCGTCTTGGCGCGCGACTTGATCGCGTCCTGCCGCTGTTTGACGTCCACCTTGTGATAGTGGAGCGCATGCAGGGTGGCGGCGGTGGGCGAAGGCACCCAGGCCGTGTTGGCGCCGGATTCCGGATGGCCGATCTTGGCCTTCAGCATGTCGGCCATGCGGTCGGGCATCGCCCACATGCCCTTGCCGATCTGGGCGCGGCCCTGAAAGCCGCAGGCCAGGCCGATATCGACATTGCGGTCTTCATAGCCTTTCAGCCAGGCGGAGGATTTCATCTCACCCTTGCGGATCATGGGACCCGCCTGCATGGAGGTGTGCATCTCGTCGCCGGTGCGGTCGAGGAAGCCGGTGTTGATGAAGATGATGCGGCTTGCCGCGGCGCGGATGACTTCCTTCAAATTGACCGAGGTGCGGCGTTCTTCGTCCATCACGCCCATCTTGATGGCGCCCCGCGAAAGGCCCAGCAGGTCTTCGACGGCGTCGAAAATCTCGCCCGCGAACGCCACTTCGGCGGGGCCATGCATCTTGGGCTTGACGATATAGATGGAATGTTTGCGGCTGTTGCCCTGGCGCGCCCCGCGCTTCAGGTCGTGCAGCGCGATCAGGCTGGTGACCACCGCATCCAGGATGCCCTCGGGAATTTCGCTGCCATCTGCCAGGAGCACCGCATCGCTGGTCATCAGATGGCCGACATTGCGAATGAACAGCAGACTGCGGCC
>CAIXUE010000126.1 GCA_903922545.1 uncultured Alphaproteobacteria bacterium
CCGTTGGGAGATTGACGGCTCCATGACCGTGCTGGCCGACAATTTCGAAGGCAAGCCTTTCAACTCTCCCAACGATCTGGCGCCGCACAAGGATGGCAGCGTCTGGTTCACCGATCCGATGTTCGGCGGTGTGTTGGCCGAAGGCCATCCCGATGCCGGCGACGGTCCCGGCAATCCCGGCGGCCTGCGTGATCCCAATATCGGCAACACCGGCGTGGGCCTGTCCTTGGCCGGCGGCATGCACCAGTCTTTGCCCGCCAATGTCTATCGCTGGGATGCCAGTGGTAAAGTGGAAGTGGCGCTGCCTTTCGAAGCCGGCCTCGCCCCCAACGGCATCTGTTTTTCTTATGATTGCAGCAAGGTCTATATCATTCGCGGCGGCAAGATTTTCGTGGGCGATGTGCGGGGCCACGGCATCGCCAATCTGAAAGTCTTCACCGACTGCATGGTGGACGGCGTGCATTGCGGGCCTGACGGCATGCGCGCCGACCGCGCCGGCAATATCTGGGCCGGCTCTGCCGCGCCTTTGGGCTATGCCGGGGTGACGGTGTGGAATCCCGCGGGCAAGCTGATCGGCCGCATCCGCCTGCCGGAAGGCTGCGCCAATCTCTGCTTCGCCGGGCCCAAGCGCGACCATGTCTTCATGGCCGCGACCCAGTCGATTTACATGCTGCGTGTGAACATCCAGGGCGCTTCGCCGGGCTGATCTGAAGAGGCGATCATGAAAAAACTATCCGCCTGCATTCTTGTTGCCTGCGCTTTGGCCGCCGGCGCCGCACTGGCGCAACAGGCCGGGCCGCCGACCGCACCGCCCGCGCCTGCGGGCCCGCCCGTGCCGGGCGCCCAGACCTATGCCGACAATTGCCGTTCCTGCCATGGCACCAATCTTTCCGGCGGGCGCGGCCCCAGCCTGTTCACCGAGACCCTGCTTTCCAGCGACTCCGATGATGCCCTGCGCCAGATCATCAAGACCGGCGTGACCGGCACCGAAATGCCGTCTTTTGCCGGCCGTCTCAGTGAAGATGAAATCAGCCAGACCATCGCCTATCTGCGCATCCAGGGCGGGCGGCTGAAAGCCAATCCCGAATTTGTGGCCGATCCCAACGGCCAGGTGATCCATAGTCAGAAGCTGAATTTCCGTATCGAAGTTGTCGCGTCAGGACTGCAAACTCCCTGGGGCGAAGTCTTTCTGCCCGATGGCCGCCTGCTGGTGACCGAACGCACGGGGCCCTTGCGCATCATCGATCATGGCCAGCTGCTGCCGCAGCCGGTAGCGGGCACACCCAAGGTTTTTGTGCGTCAGGATGGCGGCATGCTGGATGTGGCAGCGCATGGCGGCTGGATTTATCTGTCTTACACCGAGGTCGAACCCGGCATCACGCCCGCGCCGGGCAGCGACACCGCGCCCACACCCGCCCCGCCCACCATGACGGTGCTGGTGCGCGGCCATATCCGGGACAATCAGTGGGTTGATAATCACGAAATTTTCCGCGCGCCATCTTCGCTCTACACCACCACCAGCGATCATTATGGCTCGCGCTTTTTGTTCGACGGCAAGGGTCATTTATTCTTTTCGCTGGGCGAACGGCACAACATGGTCAATGCTCAAAGCCTCTCGACACCGCTGGGAAAAATTCACCGCGTCAATGAAGACGGCTCCATCCCCGCCGACAATCCCTTTGTCCATATTCCCGGCGCGGTGCCGTCCATCTGGAGCCTGGGCCACCGCAATCCCGAAGGCCTGTCCTTCAATCCCGTGAACGGCGATTTGTGGGAATCCGAACACGGCCCCACCGGCGGCGATGAGATCAATGTGATCGACAAGGGCCACAATTACGGTTGGGGCCTGGCCTCCATGGGACTGGAGCCGGGCGTCTTCAAACAGACCGCGCCGGGCACCGACCCGCCCATTGTCTATTACACCCCCACCGTCGCCCCCAGTGGCATCGGCTTTTACAGCGGCAATCGCTATCCCGGCTGGAAGAACAATCTGTTCGTGGCGGCCCTGGCCGGCCAGGAATTGCTGCGGCTCGAAATCCAGGGCCGCAAAGTCGTGGCCCAGGAGCCTGTGTTCCAGCAATTCGGCCGGGTGCGCGACGTCATCACCGGGCCTGATGGATTGCTTTATGTGCTGCTGCAAAATCCCACCGGCGGGGGCACGGGCCTGTCGCTATCCGCCTCCACGGCGGGCATGGTGGTGCGGCTTGTGCCGCTGCCGTGATAGAACCGCCCAAGAGCTGGAGGACCGTCATGAAAATTCGCCGCCCTATCGCCGCCGCCGCTTGCGCCCTTCCTTTGCTGGCCACGCCGGCGCTGGCGCAAAACATCGCCGCCCAGGATTGGGGCACCACGGCCAAGGGTGCGAAGATCGCGCTGTACACGCTCACCGGCGCGAACGGGCTGGAAGCGCGCATCACCAATTTTGGCGGCCGGGTGGTGAATCTGTATGTCCCCAACGCCCATGGTTCGAAAACCGATGTTCAGCTGGGCTATGACGATTTTGCTTCCTATGAAAAAGGCAGCGTCTATGGCGCCATCATCGGCCGCTATGTCGGCCGCATCAGCCATGGCGGCAGCTTTCCGCTGAACGGCAAACGATACCAGCTGGAAAAAACCGATCCGAACGCCAAATTCGTCATCCATGGCGGCACAGGCGGCTTCGCCAACAAAGTCTGGACGGCAAAAATGAAAGACGGCGCCGAACCCAGCCTCATTCTCACCATGACCAGCCCGGCCGGCGATGGCGGCTTTCCCGGCGCGCTGACCACCACCGTCACTTACACAATCACCAAGAACAACGAACTGAAGATCGACTACCGCGCCACCGCACCCGCACCCACCATCGCCAATATCACCAACCATTCCTATTTCGCGCTGCAGGGCGAAGGCAATGGCGACATCTCCCGCCAGACCCTTCAGGTCTTTGCCGACAAATACACCCCCGCCGACGCCGACAATCTGGAAACCGGCGAGATTCTGCCGGTGGATGGCACGCCGCTGGATTTGCGCCAGGGGGCGCGGCTGGGCGACGTGATCTATTCGGCCTTTCCGCAGATCTATATGCGCCAGGGCCTGGACATCAACATGGTGATCAATGGCAAAATCGGTACGCTGCGCCCGGCCGCCAAACTCAGCGATCCGGATACCGGTATTGTGATGGATGTCGCCACCACCCAGCCCTGCATGCAGCTTTACAGCGACGGCATCGGCGACCGTGTCAGCACCGGCAAGGGCGGCAAGGCCTATCGCAGCTTTTATTCCATGAGCCTGGAAACCCAGCATTACCTGGATGTACCCAATCAGCCGGGTTTTGCCACCACGCCTTCGGTGATCGTGGGGCCGGGCAAGCCGCTGCATGAAGTCACGGTCTTCAAGTTCAGCCACGCTTAAGTCATCAACGCATTTTCAGGCTGAACCGACATGATCGACTGGCAAGGCCTGTTGTCGCGCAACGCTTCGGATCTGGGCACGCCCGCCTTGCTGATTGATCTGGAGGCGTTTGAGCGCAATCTGGAAAAGATGGCCGCCCATTGCCGCGTCCACAACATCGCGCTGCGGCCGCATGCCAAGACTCACAAATGTGCTGAAATTGCCAAACGCCAGGTCGCGGCGGGGGCCATCGGCCAGTGCTGCGCCAGCCTGGATGAAGCGCAGATGCTGGCCGAGGCGGGCATCGCTTCCATCCTTCTCACCTCGCCTGTCACCAGCGAAGCGGCCATCCGCCGTCTGTTGAAAGTGAACGCGCTTTGCCCCGGTCTTCTGGCCGTGGCCGACAGCCCCGAAGCCGTCACGCGCCTGTCACTTGCGGCCTCGAATGCCGGCCAGGTTCTGAACCTGCTTGTGGATATTGACTTGGGCCATAAGCGCACCGGCATCGCGCCGGGTGAAAAAGCCGTCGCTCTTGCACGACTGATTGCGGTGAGCCCTGCCCTAAAGTTCGCAGGTATTCAGGGTTATGCCGGTCATCTGATGCATCTGCCGGATCGCAATGAACGCCAGGCGCGCCTTGCCGTGGCTTTGGATCAGTTGCGCGCCACGCGCGACCAGCTCAAACAGATCGGCCTTGCGCCCCGCATTATCACCGGCGGCGGCACCGGCAGTTTTGATATTGATCCGGGCCATCAGGTGCTGACCGAATTGCAGGCCGGCTCTTATGTCTTCATGGACCGCCAATATAATGATATCTGTGCTGGCGCAGCGCCGTTCGAAACATCGCTGTTCGTGCTTTCCACCATTGTGAGCACGAACGCGCCGGGCCTTGTCACCACCGATGCAGGCCTCAAGAGTTTTTCCACCGATGCTGGCGCGCCCCAGATCGCCTTCGGGCCGGAAGGCACCTACTCTTTCTTTGGCGATGAATATGGCCGCATTGATCTGGCTGCCAGCGCCATGGCGCGGGCGGGCGACGCGGTGGCCTGCATCGCGCCGCATTGCGACCCCACCGTCAATCTTTATGGCTATTATCTGGTGGTGAACCGCGACAAGATCGTCGATCGCTGGGCCATTGCCAGTGGCAAATACCGCCAGCCCGCGCCTTATCCGCTGTAAGTTTAAGGCTGGCCCGCGCCGCCCGAGGCGCCATAAACCTGGCCCGTGGCATAGCTGGCATCACTGGCCGCAAGCTGCACATAAATAGACGCCAATTCCGCCGGCTGGCCCGGCCGCCCCATCGGCGTTTGGCTGCCGAACTTTTCAAGCTTCTCCATGCTGGCGCCGCCTGAGACCTGCAGCGGCGTCCATATAGGGCCGGGCGCCACGCCGTTGACGCGAATGCCCTTGGGACCAAGCTGCTTGGCGAGCGATTTGACATAACTCATGGTCGCAGCCTTGGTCTGGGCATAATCATAAAGTTCAGCCGCCGGATCGTAGGCCTGCTCAGACGTGGTGCCGATGATGACCGACCCGGGCTTCAAATGCGGCAGCGCCGCCTTGATGATCCAGAAGGGCGCATAGATATTGACCTTCATGGTGTTGTCGAAATCTTCCGTGGAAATATCCAGAATGGACGCGTGCGACTGCTGATAACCGGCGTTGCTGACCAGGATATCGAGGCCATCCAGGTCGCGAACCGCACGCGCCACCAGTTCCGTGCAAAACGTCTCGCTGCGCAGATCGCCCGGAATGGCCACAGCCTTGCGGCCGGCTTCTTTCATCAGCTTGATGACCTGACGCGCATCTTCTTCCTCACTGGGAAAATAGTTGATCGCGACATCAGCGCCTTCACGCGCATAGGCGATGGCGGCAGCGCGGCCCATGCCGGAATCCCCGCCGGTGATCAGGGCCTTGCGGCCTGTCAGGCGGCCTGAGCCGCGATAGCTGGTTTCGCCATGATCGGGCGGCGGCTGCATCTTGCTGGCCAGGCCGGGCCAGGGCTGGGACTGTTTCTGGAATGGCGGCCTGGGATATTTGGTAAGAGGATTTTCCAATCCTGTTTTGGAATGGATCGCCGAAGCACTGTCTTCTCTGTCCATGCCGGCCGCCAATTCTTTGAAGGACGAAACAGCCTTCCGGCGGCGGGCAAAGATATTTCACCCACCGCCGGAAAGCAGATTTTACTGGCCGTTCGCTGCGGCCTCAGCCTTGGCGCGCGCCGCGGCACGAGCCGCCCGCTTGGCGTCGCTGTTCTGCATGGTCTTTTCATCATGCACATTGGCGCGCGCGCCGGCCGTCGCGGCCGCTTCGCCAGGCGCCTGCATGGCGGCATCGGAGCCGCCAGCCTTGGTGCCGATGGGCGCTTCCGGCGAGCCATTGGCGCCATTGTTGCCGTTGACGATCTGGGCCGAAGCCGGCGCGGCCAAAGCCAGCGTTCCAAGCACGGCAAGTGTCTTGATGATGGTTTGCATGGTGTTTTTCCTGTGAGGTCTCGCGGGTTTGCGTGATTCTGCAACGCTGCCGCAACCAGCAACGTTCCTTTGTACATAAAGCAACCAAGGAACTCTGCGCCACGGCGGCGACGCCACGATTGTGAGGCCGCACGGAACACAAGCAACATTGACGCGTTCGCTGACAAATCCTTCAGGAGAAGACCATGAGCATCACCACCAGCGTCAAGAAAGCCGTCCGCAAAGCTGAAAGCGCCATTACCGGCAAGGAATCCCAGGCCGACCTCCTGGACACGTTGAAGGAAGAGCATGAAGAAGTTTCAGCGCTTCTGAAGAAGCTGGTCGATAGCGAAAATGGGGCAGAGCGTAAATCCCTGCTGACCAAGATCAAGGCTAATCTGGTGCCGCATGTCCGCGCCGAAGAAAAGGTTTTGTATGACGCGATCATCGCGATCAAGGACAAGCAAACCCAGCGCGACGGGCACGAAGGCTATATCGAGCACAGCCTGGCGGACAAAATGCTCAAGGATCTGGAGAAAATCTCTCCCGCCACCTCGCCGGAATTTTCCGCCGCCGCCAAGGTTCTGAAAGAACTGGTCGAGCATCACATCCAGGAAGAAGAAAGCGCCGTATGGTCTGACGCCAAGGAGAATTTCTCGGCCGATGAGCGCAAGCTGATGAACCAGCATTATTTGGCGGAAAAGAAGAAAGTAAAAGTGCACTGAACGCGCGGGACGGCGCTTGCGGATAGCAAGCGCCGTTCAGCCGGCAGATTCGCGATTATCGCTTTTTGCGAGATAATTGAGCCAATATTTGCGCAGCTGCGCAACCACGTCCTGATCGCCCCAGGGCCGTTCCGCCGACGGCGTGGGCAGAGGCTGGATATGCGCCTCGCCGTTGCTCAAGACTGTGATGTTCTGGCCCAGAAAACAGGCACGCATTGTTTTTGTCCTTTGCCTGAAAACGGCGCAGACGCCAGGGAAGTTCCACCAAAAGGCGGAACTTTGCCCAGACCGCAGCCTTATCTGATGACAACATTGGAGCATCCCATGCCGACCAACCCCAACCACGCCGGAAGCGGCATCGACAAGCCTGATCCCAAGGGAATTCTGGAAAAGCTGGGCGACGGGATCAAAGCCGTGCTGCCCAAAAAAGCCGAGGATGACACGCCGCCAGCCCCTGCAGAGTCACCCAAGGGGTAACCTGCCGCCACGCCCTGATCATGCGGCCAATGGAATAAGCCATGGCGAATTTCCGGGATTTGCTGCGCAACACCCCGGCAGGGCTTTATTGCCCGCCGGGTGATTTTCACATTGATCCCGTCTCGCCGGTGCCGCGCGCGGTCATCACGCACGGCCATGCCGATCATGCCCGCCCCGGCCATGATGCCGTGCTGGCGACGCCGGAAACTCTTGCCATCATGCGGGCGCGTTATGGCGACGGCTTTGCCCAGCGCCCGCAAGCCGCAAAATATGGCGAGGTCATCCGTCGGCAGGACGTAACCGTCACCTTCGTGCCCGCCGGCCATGTACTAGGATCCGCCCAACTCGTTATTCGCTGGAAAGGCATGACCATTGTCGTTTCGGGCGACTACAAGCGGCGCGCCGACCCTACCTGCCCGCCCTTTGAACCAGTGGCCTGCGATGTCTTTGTCACCGAGGCGACGTTCGGCCTGCCGGTTTTCCGCTTCCCGGATGCACAGGACGAAATCGCAAAACTGCTGGCATCCGTGCGGCAGTTTCCAGACCGCACCCATCTGGTGGGTGCTTACGCCCTGGGTAAGGCGCAGCGCATCATCCTGTTGCTGCGACAGGCCGGCTATGACGGCACGCTTTACATGCATGGCGCCCTGGCCAGTATGAACGCGCTTTATCAGGCGCATGGCTTTGACCTGGGCGCGCTGGCGCCGGCTACCGATGAAGCCCGCCAAAGCCTGCCGGGCGCCATTGTGCTGGCGCCGCCCTCCGCCATCGCCGACAAATGGTCGCGCCGCTTTGCCGATCCCATTCCGGTTTTCGCTTCCGGCTGGATGCAGGTCAGAGCCCGGGCCCGCCAGCGGCATGTGGAATTGCCCTTGGTGATTTCCGACCATGCTGATTGGGACGAACTGACCCGTACCCTTTGCGAACTACGGCCCCGGGAAGTCTGGATCACCCATGGCAGCGAAGACGCCCTGCTGCGCTGGTGCCAGCTGCAGCAGATCACCGCGCATGCGCTGGATGTGATCGGCTATGACGATGAGGAAGGCGAATAATGCGCGCCTTCGCCCGCCTGCTGGACCAGCTTTCCTTCACCCCATCGCGCAACGCCAAGCTGACGCTGCTGTGCGATTACATGTCGGGCACAGCGGATCCCGAACGCGGCTGGGCGCTGGCCAGCCTGACCGGCGCCCTGCATTTTGAAACCGCCAAGGCCGGCTTCATCCGCAAGGCTGCGGAAGCACGGCTTGATCCGCAGCTTTTCGCCCTGGCCTATGACTTTGTCGGTGATCTGGCCGAAACCGTGGCGCTGGCCTGGATCGCCAAACCTGGCGAACAGCGTGATTACGAATTGCCGGAAATTGTCGAGACCCTGCGCTCCGCATCGCGGCGGCAAATCCCCCAGCTTCTGGAGCAATGGCTGGACGCCATGACAGCGGAAGAACGGGGCGCTGCTGAAATTGATGACCGGCGGCCTTCGGGTCGGCGTTTCGGCCCGGCTGGCCAAACAGGCGCTGGCGGAACTGGGCGAAGTCGAGGTCGCCGAGATTGAAGAACTCTGGCACGGCCAGGAGCCGCCGTATGGCGATCTTTTCGCCTGGCTGGAAAAGCGTGGGCCACGGCCCACCAGCAGCAGCCCGGCGCGCTTTCGCCCCGTTATGCTGGCCCAGGCGCTGGATGAAGACAGTGATCTGGCCCGCTATGCGGCATCAGACTATGCCGCCGAATGGAAATGGGACGGCATCCGCGTCCAGGCGGTGTTTGAGCGCGGCACGCATCGGCTTTACAGCCGCACTGGCGAGGATATCGCCGGGGCTTTTCCCGATGTGGTAACCGCGCTCACCCACGAAGGCGTAATTGATGGCGAACTGCTGGTGATGCGTGATGGCAAACTTCAATCCTTCAGCGACTTGCAACAGCGCCTGAACCGCAAAAAGCCCGACGCCAAAATGCTGGCGGCATATCCGGCCGGCATCCGCGCTTATGATCTGTTGCTGGACGGCGAAGAGGACATTCGCCACCTGCCCTTTCTGGAACGGCGGGCCCGGCTGGAAAGCTTTGTGAACCGGCTTTCCACCTCCCGCATTGACCTGTCGCCGCTGCAGCCTTTCTCGGATTGGCAGGAACTGGCGCGGCTGCGCGCCACACCGCCCGCGGGCGATGCGGCCCTGGCGGAAGGCCTGATGCTGAAGCGAAAGGATTCTCTTTACGAAGCCGGCCGCCCCAGAGGTCCCTGGTTCAAATGGAAACGCAATCCGCATCTGGTTGATGCGGTCCTGATGTATGCGCAGCGCGGCCATGGCAAACGATCAGGCTTTTATTCCGACTTTACCTTTGGCGTGTGGCAGGAGAGCGTTGAAGGTAAAAACCTGACACCGGTGGGCAAGGCCTATTTCGGTTTCACTGATGAAGAACTGAAAAAGCTGGATAAATTCGTCCGCGACAACACGGTGGAGCGTTTCGGCCCGGTCCGCTCGGTGCGCGCCGGCCAGGATTTCGGCCTGGTGCTGGAAATCGCTTTTGATGGCCTGCAGCGTTCCGCCCGCCACAAATCCGGCGTCGCCATGCGCTTTCCGCGCATCAACCGTATCCGCTGGGACAAGCCCGCCCGCGAAGCCGACACGCTGACGGCCCTGGAAAAGCTGCTTCCCCCATCCGATGGCAAGGGCTGATCTTGTTTTGATCGAGAATCCGGAGTGTATAATCGCGAAATGTCGATTCCTGATCCCGACAAAGATCTTCTGGACAAGCTGGACCGGCGGGAAGCCCGGCAGAAAATTCGCCCCGCCATCATCGCGGTTGCCGCGGGAGCGGTTGCGGGAGGAGCCGCCTACGAGATCATGACCGTGATGACCACACTGGCCGCACCGGCGCCGCTTTACGGATCGCTGGTGGTTTTCGTGCTGGCCGCAACGTGGCTTTTCCTGAGATTGAATCCGGACCTGTGACGCGGCGTCAGCCGCCCATCAGATCCGTCCCAATATCACCAGCACCAGCACGATCAGCAACACCAAGCCCAGGCCGCCACCGCCATAATAGCCGGTGCCGTAGAAAGGGCCGCCGCCGATACCGCTGAAGCCGCCCACCAGGGCGATGATCAGAATGATAATCAGAATAGTGCCAATGGACATTTTGCGTTTCCTCTAAAGGCCGAAACAGCCAGCCCCGCAGGACGCGGGGCAGGATTGAAAATCACGCCAGGAAATATGGTTTTGAAGGTCCCGGTTATTTTGGTAACGCGCGAACCGGCCATTGGGACCATCGGCCGGAATATTTAAATATCGGGCCGTGAGGCCGCGCGACGGAATGAACCGTCAGATCCGGTAAAGGTCCGGGCTCTTGGAAAGCGCGATCACTTCATCGGCCGAAAGAATTTTGCGCGATTCGGTATGCGGCCCGCATTTTATGGTGGCCAGGGATTGGTCGGCCTCGGAAAGCCGGGCCCAGCGGCGCACACATTGGGCCAGCGTTCCGGCGCAATAGACTTGGCTGTCGGAGGAAAGAGCCGCTTCGCCATACCAGGCAATGTCGTCCATGAGGCGTCCCCGATTTGTTGTCTTACGGGAAGCAAGACGGAAAAAAACAGGCGGCCGATTTTACCCGGCCGCCCGTTTTAAGACAGGTTAGACTTCCTGCAGATTGGCGGCCTTGGAGCCACGCGCATCCGGCTGGATGTCGAACGAGACCTTCTGGCCTTCGTTCAGGGTGCGCATGCCGGCAGCTTCAACGGCCGAAGCGTGCACGAACACGTCCTTGCCGCCGCCTTCCGGCGAGATAAAGCCAAAGCCCTTGGAGGTATTGAAAAACTTCACGGTTCCGATGGTCATGATATTTCCTTTGCGTCATCGGGTTCTGTCCATGCGATATGCATCGACAGCCGTGGAAACAGAACATCAGGGTCTAAGGAAGGTGTTCGGTACGTCTTGCGCGCTGGGGCGTGTCAGACTTTACAGAAGAACTTCGTCTGACAAGGACGTAAGAACCACGTGGGCTGGATGTAGGCCTTTGCGCCTGCCATTGCAATGGCGGAGAAAAGATAAATCCCGCCGGCAGTCCCGGTCAGGATGAATATCCAGCCGCAAGGCGGCTTTTTTGAACGCAATCTTTGGAAGCGTCCCGCCACTCTCATATACGCCGCCTTCTTCATCCCGTACGCTGCACCCACCTGATCGCGCCAGAAACTTTGGATTCCGCCCATCCGGCGGATGCGCGGGAAACGGCGGACAATGAAAATTTGCAACGGCCTGGGCTTATTGCTTGCGGCTGCCCTCCTTGCCGCGGCCAGCGCAAGCATAGCCATGGCGCAAAGCGCTGCCTCGTCCGATCCGGCCACGAAGCCGCCAATACAATCGCAAAGTCTCGCCTATCGTCAGGGCGCATTTTATTTCGGCGACGATTGCGGCGGCAATGCCGTGATGGGAGAGCGTATGACCGGAAAGGCGACGCCTGGATTGATCCTTGGTGGAGCAGCGGGAGAACGGATCGGCGCGGAGATGAACTGTGACGACCGCCGCCAGGCCATGAGCGTCTATCGCGACGGCCTGGAAGGCCCGCTGGGTCAAACCCACAATTGGCGCAACAGCAATGGCGGCGGCAATGGCAGCATGACGCCGCTGCGCCAGTTTGTGCGCGATGGATTTTCCTGCCGCGATTTTCAGGAAAAAGTCTTTGTCGGCACCCGGCTTGTTTCCCGCAGCGCAACAGCCTGCCGGCAATCCGACGGCAACTGGCACACCTTGTAAGGATGCCGGGACAGGCGAACCCCTCGCCCGTCCGCTTAACCATTAAAGGCGCGCTCTCTTGGCGTTTTGACCTGATGGTGATGGCAAGGAAACAATGTTAGAATGACCATATATTCGGCGTCATTGCTGTCTGGAATTTCAAGGGAAACGTCATGAAAAAACTCGCCTCTGCTGTATTTGCCTTCACGCTGCTCGGCGCCGGCGCCGTTGTTGCCCAGCCGCATGACGATCACGGCCGCCCGTCGCAGCAGGGCGGCAATCATGGCCCCGCCATGGCTGGCCCAGGTCCCGGCGCGCACCCACCCGCCAACAATGCCCGCCCCGGTCCTGCCATGAGCATGACGATGCGTCCGCCCGCGCCGGCCGCCAACCGTGGCCGGCCCGGTCCCGCGATGGGCCCGCATCATTTGCCGCCGCGTATCGCTATTCCCACCGCCCATCATGCGGTGCCGATGTGGCGCGGACGTTCCTTTGCGATCGGTGACCGCTTCATCCTGAGCGGCTTCAACGGTCCCACCATCAGCGCCTGGTCCAGCTATGCGCTGACCAGCCCGCGCCCCGGCACGCACTGGATCTATGTCGATGGCTGGTACCTGATGGTCGGCAACCGCACGGGCCGCATTTTCGCGGAAATCCCGGCGGATTACTAAGCAGCCCTCGCGGAATTTAAGCGCCATTAACCATGGCCGGACTAGCCTGCACAGGAAAATTGTGCGGGAGAGTTGTGTTGTTCCCAGAACCGTCTGCTTTGGGCTATGCGCCCAGCGCAAAAGACCGCCGCCTGTCGAATCGCCGCGATGTGGACGAAGCCGCCGAGCTGATCATTCCCGGCGAATATCTCACGCTTGCCTGCAGGGTGCTGAACCTGTCCGGGGAAGGCGCATGCATAAAATGCGATATCATACCTCTTGCCGCCACGAAGGTCCGGCTTGTGCTGCAGAACGGCCGGGCGTTTGAAGGCGTCACCGCCTGGTTTGAAGCCGGCCAATTGGGCCTGCGCTTTGTGACCGCCCCGGATTAGGCGGTCACCGTGCGGCGCGGTCATTCCGTGGAAATGGATTTTCCGCCAGTGGCTTTCAGGATATCGCGAACCTGATCCTTGGTGGTGTCGCTGATTTCGACGCCCAGCAGCATGCCGCTCGAATCGCCCACCGCCTTGTCGTAAGACTTTACGTGATGGTCGGTGACGCCAAGCCCGATCAGGCCGCCCAGAATGCCGCCCGTTGCACCGCCAGCGCCCGCGCCGGCCAAAGCCGCCGCGACCGGACCGGCAACCAGAATGCCGCCGCCCGCGGTGCCCACCACCAAACCGGTGGCGGCAAGGCCGGCCGCGATGGCGCCCAGCACGCCGCCCAGGGTCGCGCCCGTGGCCACGCCCGTTGCGCCCTTGGTACCGGCTTTGACGCCCAGATATTGGGAACGGTATCCCTCGCTGGTGACCAGGCTGATCGCGTTTTCGGAAATACCGTTGGCGACAAGCCGGTCAACGGCCAGCGATGCGTCATTGGTATTGTCGTATATTGCAAGAATGTGATGGGCCACTGCTTTCCTCCAGGGATTGTTGTGAAGTGGGCTTGCCGTGAATCAAGGCAAGGGTGTGCGTTGACAACTCCGCACTTCGCATCCCGTTGCTGGAACTGCCCGCACATCAGAAGGGCACACCGGAAGGGCACACCAGCGTACAAAGCGACGGCGCACATGAGGGCTTTTCGGAACCTGAACGGTTCCACAGCCGTTACCGCCAGAACTCCCCGCCCCAGAACTCCCCGGAGAAAGCCCATGGTAACTGCCATCGTCGGAGAAAACACCGCCGCCGTGATTGAAGATGACCGTTCCGCCTTTGAATGGGGGCCGGTGCTGGCGGGCGCGGTTGTGGCTGCGGCCACGACGTTCTTTCTGGTGCTGGTGGGCGCCGCCTTGGGCCTGTCGCTGGCCGGCACGCGCAACGCCATAGGCGCGCACAGCTTTCTGACCCTGGGCGCCATCTACTTCCTGGCAGCCCAGGCGTTCGGTTTTGCCCTGGGCGGCTATATCACCGGCCGGCTGATGCGCACCCAGCCCGAAAACGAAGATGAGCATTTTCGCGCCGATGCCCATGGCCTGGCGGTATGGTCGCTGGCCGTTGTCATCGGCTTGATGTTCGTGGGCATGGCGACAGCGGCGGGCCTCACCCAGGCTGCCGCCAGCCCCTCACAGCCCATGGCCTATTGGGCCGACCGGCTCCTGGCCGGCGCCACGCTTGATAACTATGCCGTGCGCAACGACGAAGCCTCGCGCCTTTTGACCGCCGACATGGCCCATAGCGGCCAGATCAATCCCGAGCATGACCGGCTTGTGCGCCTGGTCGCGGTCCAGAACGCCATCCCCCTGCCCGCCGCCGAAGACCGCGTCACCATGGTCGAGAACGGCATCCATGATCAGCTGGATGCGACGCGCCGGGCGCTGCTTTACCTGGTGATGTGGACGGCCTTTGCCCTGTTGTTCGGCGGCGTCATCGCCGTCACCGCAACCGTGATGGCGCGCTTTCACGGCGAAGATTTCAGCCTGAAACATTTCAGCCGCTCTGCGTAAACGGAAATATGCGCTGTTTTCCGTTTCGGCTTTGGATCAGGCCTTGGCGTAGAACTGGCACCAGCCTTCTGGCTTGATGGGATCAACGACGATTGCGCAAGACGACGGGGCCACGAAATGCGAGCAGTTGGAGCATTGCGCCCCATCCTTGGGCGTGTCCTGGTATTTTGACAGCGCCTGCGAAAGTTTTGCCTGTTGGGCCGCGGCCTGCTGCGCCGTCAGGCAGCCGAGTGAGACAGCCGTGGCGGCGGCCAGCGGTGCACCCTTCAGAAGTGAGCGGCGCGAAATGATTTTCTTGAATGTGTCCGGCATTTGACCCCTCATTTTATCTGTTATTCGAAGAATTAGGCTGGCGCGTTCCGCAGCGCATTCAGGCAAGCATCCAGAACATCGAATTCACCGATATCGGCGATGGGCTTGTGGATGGAAATTTTCCGCACCAGCCCTTGCTGGGACATGACCATGATCGCGGTATGCTGATTTGGGCAGGTCGGCTTGCCGCAGGCAAATTCACTGACCGATACGACGAATTCGTCAGAAAGCGTCAGGGCTTCACGGGTCCAGAATTTGATCGCTGCGGCTCTCTCGGGATGCGAGGTACTTCCGGGTTCGGCCACCGAACTCATGCGACGTTCCTCCAGCCTGCAGGCAACTGCTTTATAAGCCGGGCCGGGAAACCTTGCAAATACCGGGTGGCCCGTTTGTTCAAACGATCCGGGGATCGTTCGCCTTTACCTTTATCGCGCGCTTCCTGCTTCCTGGCCCCGCCTCTTCCTGGATGGAAATCCGCTCATCCTCTTCCACGACGCCCAGATCCACCGCCCGGTCTGGAAAGATCACGATGACCTTTCGCCCGATCTGCACAAAGATCGTATAGGCCTGCCCCATCGCGCCGCTGGCCATGCCGCGGATTTCCGAAAAATAAGGTTCCTCGCGCCAGGCATTGGGAAAGCCGGGATCGACATGAATGACGATCTCCATGCCGTCGGGCTTGAGCGCGACGACCAGTTTGCTGCGGGACGGCCGCCAATGCTCGCCCAGTTCGGGCCACATCAGATAGCCGCAGAAAAAAGTACGGCACGCCTGCGGCCAGTCCGGATAAATCCCACACCCCTTCCCCTGGATGCAGTGCGGGCACCATTGGCCGCTGGGATTGCCGAATTCCGGTATGGTCAACACCTTGCAGCAAAGCGTGCAGGTGCCACAGCGCCTGGGCTCTTGTACGGCATCCGTCATGCCCGCTCATCCCTCAGCGCAGCAAAGCTTCCATCGGACCGTGAAGCCAGCCATTCGCCATTGTCTGTGGTGATGATGGCTTTGGCGCCGGGATATTGACCAAGAATTTTTGCGGCATGTTCGCGCCCTGCGACATAGATCGACGTCGCAAGCCCGTTGGCGATCATCGCGCTGGGCGCGGTCACGGCGATGGCGGTCATGTCTCTGGCCGATAATCCAGTGCGGGGATCGAAAATGTGATGATAACGCCCCGTCTTCTCAAAGGGCGTGCCATAACCGCCCGACACAGCCAGGCCGGTATCCTCAAGATCGAGCGTCTGCCCGAATTGCGCCGGATCTTTCGGATCGCGCAGGCCAATCCGCCACGGCCGGCCATCGGGATGGCCGCCGATCAGCCTGGTCTCGCCAAGATCGGCATAGACATGGGTGAAACCCTCTTCGCCCAGCATGCCGGCGATGCGGTCGGCGATAAAACCCTGGCCGATGGAATTCAGCGTGACGCCCATCCCCGGGCGTCCAAACTTTATCCGGCGCGCGCCGATATCGATAAGGCGATAATCCACCAGCCGCTCTGCCACGCCTCTCGCGGTGGCATCGATATCAGCTGATTTGTCCCTGCCGGTCCAAAAATGGGCCGCATAAAGCTGCCAGAGCGGCTGCACCGAGATATCGAAAGCGCCGCCGCTGAGTTCGCTGAACCGGCGGCCGGCGTCGAGCTGATCGCGCAATTCCCACGACGGGTTGTCGATGGCGCCGTCGCGATTAAGCCGCGAAATTTCGCTGTCATCGCGATAAAGACTGAAGATGCCATCCAGGCGGGCAACTTCGGCGCGGACCTGATCGATCGTGCGGCGGGCGACAGCAGGATCCTCATGCCAGAGCGCCAGCTCCGACGCCGCGCCCATGACCTCAAGCTGCCAGTCATAAAGCTTGCCGCGGGGCGCCAGCGCACGAACACCGCCGGCCAGCGCGGGCACAACAGCAGCCGCCGCAGCAATTTTGAGGAATCCGCGCCGCGAACGAAGTTTTTGATCGCCAATCATGCCCATTCCACGCCCCCGGCGGACCGCTTGCGGATGGCGGCAAGCGGCGGACAACGCTGATCGTCAAAATACTCGACCTGACAATCCATGCATTGAAAGCATTCGGTCATGTTGATTTTGCCGGTAACCGAAATCGCCTTCACCGGACAGGAATGTTCGCACAGATGGCACGGGCTGCCGCATTGGGGCCGCCGCTTCAGCAGATTGACAAGATGCAGCCGGCCGGCCAGCGCCAGCACACCGCCCAGCGGGCATAAAAAGCGGCAATAGGCACGCTCGGTGAAAAGGCCGATCGTCAGCAGCGCGCAGGCGTAAAAGACATAAGGCCAGGCGCGGGTAAAATGCGAGGTGATGGCGGTGTCGAAGGGTTCAATCTCCGCAACCCGCGACCAGGCATCAATCGAAAACGCGGCAAGGCCCAAAATCAGCGCCGCTGAAACATATTTTCCCAACCACAAATATTTTTGCACCCGTTCCGGCGGATTGTATTGCGGCAGACCGATCAGCCGCGAAAACTGTCCCAGCAGTTCCTGCAGCGCGCCAAAGGGGCAAAGCCAGCCGCAAAATACACCACGCCCCAGCACCACAAGCGAGAAGACCGTGTAGATGACGATCATCACCATCAGCGGTTCGGCAAGATAGAAGCCGAACTCAAAATGCCGGAAGGGAGCTTCCATATAGTTGACGATATTCAGGATGGAGAGCTGGCCGCTGGCAATCCATCCTTCCCACACCACCACAAAAAGCAGGAACCCATTGCGGATGATGCGATGGGCGCGCCGCGACTGCGCCAGCTTTGTTTGAAAGGCGAGGATCAGGGTCAACAGCGTCAGCAGCGCGGCCTCAACGGCGATATTGGTCCGGGAATCGCTCCAGGCCTGTATCCAGGCTGGCGCGGGCGGCGCCGGCGGCTTCAGGATATGCGAGGCAGGGAGTTGATAATCGATCGGAAACCCAAGCGAAAAGGGCGCGCCGGCCGCCGACTTGCCCTTCACCAGCAACTCCAGCCGCCATGGCTTTAAAGGATCGAACCGGGCATTGGCCGGCAGCGTGAAAATCGCCGCATGGTCCAGGGCCTGTATGCCGTCATGGCCGCCGGTCGCGATGCCCTGATAAAGGTTGTCGGTGAACTGGTAAGTCTGGCCGCCTTGAACCACATGCAAGCGGCCGAACCGGTTCGCGCCCACGGCCTCGTCAACAAAATCATACGGCCCTTTCGAGGCGACGAAAATCTGCCAGGCGGTGTAGATCGTGCCTTTGCCCCGCGGCGCCAGATAATTCCTGTAGTCGCTGCCCAGCACATTCCTGCCAATGGCGGCCGGCGTCGCCAGTCCCGTATAGATGTCGATATAAGTGCTGTTCTGGCCCGAAAGCGGAACATCAAGCTTGTTGCCTGCGGCTTTGCCAAGTGCGGCGGCGACATCATTGCCAGTGATGGTTTTATGGACGATCGAGCCTTCGGCGATCAGCCCGTCCCAGGACATTTGTTCGAAGCCATCCATATCGACAGCAGGCGGCGAAACCTTCGCCTTCATCAACCCGCGGCCGATCAGAACATCCTGGGCAGATTCGAAAACCGCATCGCGCATCGCGCGTGCGCTCACCGTGGCGCCATCGACATAGTCGGGATTGAGGGCGCCGGAATTTCCGCCTTGCGACGCCAGGCCGGCTGTTCGCGCCAGAAACGTGTCAAGCTGGGGCTGGCGGATCTCGTCCTGATAGACATGCGGCTCGCGCTGAAAGATGACCTTGGCGCCGCTGATATGACCGGCCAGGTCCACGCCCGCGATCACATCAAAGGGCGTTCCGGAAAAACCGGGCGCATGCACGATATCCAGGGTTGAGAATATATAGCCGGCGATCTTGCCGCCCCGATAAACGGCGATAGCGGGCGGCTTGCCCTCCTCCGGTCCAAGCTTTTGGGCGCCCGGCCACACGACTGCCATGACTGCGGGCGTCAGACGATCCGAAAGATGTCCGGCCTGGGCATCTGCCTGTGAAGCGCCAAGAAGCATAAGGAGAAATAAAACGCCGCCGGCCGTAATTTGCCGGACGGTGACAGCGCCGCGATGTGCTGCAAGCCTCAATGTGCTCCAGCCGGCTTGATGACGCTATATTGAACATAGCAGCCAGACTGGTTGAGCACTGTGTAGGTCACGTTATTTTGGCTTTTCTGATCCCGCCAGGTCTCGATGGTATATTGCATATGGGCCGAGCCGCCGCCTTGTGGCGGGCCGTAAGCGGACTTCACACTGGCAAGAAGATCATGGCACCCCCCCTGATCCATAGGCATGTCCATACCGCCCATATCCATGCCCATATCCGCGCCAGCGCGTTTGTCCTTCAGGACGAGGGTTACAGATGAGAGCTTGTCGGCCGCGTCGAAGCCAAATTGGGCTTCAAAGGAAAATTTTCCGCTTTTGTATGGCGCGACCAGCCTGGTGATATAGCCGTTGCTGTCCGGGCTAGGATCGGAGCTTTTTTTCGCGCCGTGTTTGGCGGCGCCCGCCACCTGCTCAGGCGTCATGCCCCACTTGGTGTATTCCCAGTCCGCCTTCGCGGCACTGGCGCCAAGACAGACGAACGCAAGCGCAATTCCAAGGCGTTTCATTGGGCCGTCCTCCTGGATCATGCGAAAGCCAAGGTACCGCATGCAAGGCTTCAAAAACAAATGTGGCGCAATTGCTTGCGCCACATTTCACGTCAGAACCTGCCAAACAATTCGGGGCTAATAGGGGAAACCCGCAAACCTGCCCGATTTGGGCTTCCAATCCGGCACCCGGGCCCATTCATTGGCGCTCATCGGCATTTTGACCTTGGCCAGATTGTCCTGGTCCAGGACCTGATCCTCGGGAATGATCTTGTTGATGGCCAGCAGATAGGCCGTCAACGAATAGACCTCATTGGGGGTCAGCGTTCCTTCATTTCCCAGCGGCATGCCGCGATGAATGAAATCCCAAACAATGGTCGCATCCGGCGCCTTCACGGGTATGCCGTCGCCGCCTGCGCCGCGATCCCAGGGGTCAACCTCCGGGCCTTTCTTGGCCAGCAGATTGGGCGCCGATGTCGTCCCGCCCGCGCCTTCGGGTCCGTGACAAACGACACAGTTCTTCGACGTGAAAAGCGCTTTGCCTTCCGCGGCGGTGCCATGACCTGCGGGAAGATTTCCGCCTGCCGGACTGATGGTGATGTCCTGGGCAAGTTCTGCTGCGCTGGGCGCATGCCCCACATTATAGGTTTGCGCGAACGCGGCGCCTGCCAGCACCAGAAAAACCGGAACGATCTTAAGCGAGCCCATTCGTCACGCTCCCGTCGCTGGCGATCTTCCACGGCATGATGGTGTTGTCATTCTGGATCGGCCTGAATTTTGGCGTGTATGGCTGGCCCTCTGCCTTGGCAGCTTCCTCGCGCGTCGGCTGCTTGTGTCCGATATCATCGGTGACGCGCGACATGATCACATGCTCGCCCCCGTCCCAGTTCCACATAAAGCCAAATCTGGTGTGCGCCATGGGTTGCGGCGTTCCCTTGAGATCGGCGAGGTGCCATGACTTGCCGCCATCCGTGGACACTTCCACCTTGCGAACGGCGCCGCCGCCGGACCAGGCCAGCCCCGTGATTTCGTACCATCCATGATCGGTCAGTTTATGTCCGCCGGACGGATAGGTGATCACCGAATTGGGTCCGATCTGATAGATCAGCGCCGCCTCGATCGGCGTGCGCCGCAGATGCCCAAAGTCGTTCATGTTGAGCTGATACTGGTCAACGAGTTTGATGTGGCGCAGCCACTTGATGTTGAAGATGCCTTCGAAGCCCGGAACAATAAGGCGCACCGGAAACCCGTTCTGCGGCCGCAGGGGTTCGCCGTTCATGCCGTAGGCGACGATGACGTCCGTCATACCCTTGGCGAGGGGCACGGTCGATGCGCCCTTTATTTCCTCGGCGCCTTCGGCAACGAACCATGCCGCTTTCTTCTGCACGCCGCACTCTTTGAGCAGGGTTGAGAGAAGCACCCCGGTCCATTCGGCGTTGCTGGTCAGCCCGTGCGATTCCTGCACGGTCTTGTCATTGGCATTGTGCATGTTCCCCGAACATTCGAGGAAATGAAACTTGCTGACGGAGGGGAAGCGCTTCAAATCCGCCATGGTAAAAACCCGCGGCCGGTCCACCAGGCCATCAATCATGATGGTGTGCTTGGCGGGATCGATATCCGGGATGAAGGAGCCTTTGGTCGTTGCCACATAATGAAGCGACGAGGCCTGGATCGAGCCAAGCGAATCCTGCAACGGCGAGCCGACATGAAATTCCAGCCCGAAATCGTCGGGCGATTTGCGGCCCAGCGCCGGCACGCGCTTGGAGGTCACATAATGAGAGCGCACGCCATAGGCGATCACGTCGTCGCCGGGCGCCACCATCGGCGCTTCGTTCTCCGCATAGGTCGGGAGGGTTTGGGCAGACGCGCTTTTGCTCACGGCCGCACCGGCGGCGACTGCGCCTACGGCCGCGGCGCCGCCCTTAAGCAGCTCTCTGCGGCTGCTTCGTTTCGGATCCATCATTTTCTCCCCGAAATTGCCCGAAAATCCTTTTATGACACTGATTATGTACAACGTTTGCTTGGAGCGTCAATAACACCCGGCACAGCCGAATCGCGGGTTCTGGAC
>CAIXUE010000127.1 GCA_903922545.1 uncultured Alphaproteobacteria bacterium
CAACAACGGTTGCCCAACAACAGCACACCCTTCGCCTCGACCATCGTGTTCTTGGTTCGCAAAGGCAATCCCCAGCACATCCACGACTGGCCCGATTTGATCCGGCCCGGCATTCAGGTGATCACGCCCAATCCCAAGACCGGTGGCGCGGCGCGCTGGGCCTATCTGGCGGCCTGGGCTTATGCGGAAAAAGCCCCGGGCGACAACGCGCAAAAGGCCAGGGCTTTTGTCGGCGATCTTTATCATCATGTGCCGGTGCTGGATTCCAGCGGGCGCGGCTCGACCGTCACCTTCACCAAACGCGGCCTGGGCGATGTGCTGCTGGATTGGGAAAATGAAGCCAAGCTGGCCGTGCAGGAAGCGCCGGGCGAATATGAAATCGTATATCCCAGCCGTTCCATTCTGGCGGAGCCGTCGGTGGCGCTGGTGGACAAGAATGCCGACAGGCACGGCACGCGCAAAGTGGCGCAGGCTTTCCTGGACTATCTCTATACGCCCGAAGCGCAGGATGTTGAGGCCAGGCATTTTTACCGCCCGCGCAATCCTGATATTCTGGCGAAATATAAAGGCCAGTTTCCCAGCCTGCCTTTGGCCACCATTGACGGTGACTTCGGCGGCTGGGACAAAGCCCAGGCCGTGCATTTCGCCAGTGGCGGGGTGTTCGACCAGATCTACCAGCCAGGCAAATGAGCGCGATCGGTTTACCCGTCCTGAAATTCCGGAGCCGGCGGCATGTGCTGCCCGGCTTTCGGCTTTCTTTGGGCTTCACGCTTTTCTATCTCACCGGCATTGTGCTGGTGCCGCTTCTGGCGCTGGTGATCCGGCCCGTTGAATTGGGGCCGCTTGGCTTCTGGGCGGCGATTTCCGCGCCGCGTGTGCTGGCGTCTTTGCGCCTGTCATTCGGCATGGCGCTGTTGGCGTCGCTGATCGATTCTGTTTTCGGCTTCATCATTGCCTGGGTGCTGGTGCGCTACCGTTTTCCCGGCAGGAGCCTGCTGGATGCGCTGATCGATCTTCCTTTTGCCTTGCCCACGGCGGTGGCGGGCATTGCGCTGTCCACGCTTTATGCGCCGAACGGCTGGATCGGCAGCTTCCTGATCCAGTTTGGCATTCGTATCGCTTACACGCCCTGGGGCGTACTGGTGGCGATGACCTTCATCGGGCTTCCCTTCACAGTGCGCGCCTTGCAGCCGGTGATGAGCGAGCAGGGCCTGGACATGGAAGAAGCCGCCGCCATGTTGGGCGCGACGCGCTGGCAGACAATCACCCGTGTGGTGATACCCATGCTGATGCCCGCCATTCTCACCGGCGCGGCGCTGGGTTTTGCCCGCGGCGTTGGCGAATATGGCTCCATCATTTTTCTGGCCGGCAACCTGCCCATGATCAGCGAGATCGCGCCGCTGCTGATCGTCACCAAGCTGGAAGAATATGATTATGCCGGCGCTTCGGCCATCGGCGTGGTGATGCTGGGCGCGTCTTTTGTGATGCTGCTGGCGATCAATGGGCTGCAGGCCTGGGCGGCGAAACGCCGATGAGCAAAGGCTTTTCCAATCCGACGGAAGACCCGCTGCTGCTGCGTCTGTTTCTGGGCGCGGTGACGATCGGTTTTGTCGGCCTGTTCCTGGTGCTGCCGCTGGCGGTGGTGTTCAAGGAAGCGCTGGCGGATGGTGTTGGCAAAGCGCTTGCCGCCATTGCCGAGCCGGATACGCTGTCGGCCCTGAAAGTTTCGCTGATGGCGGCGGGGATCGCGGTTCCGTTCAACACCCTCTTCGGCATCTGCGCCGCCTGGGCGGTGGCCAAGTTCGATTTTCCCGGCAAGACTTTTCTGGTCACGCTGATCGATCTGCCTTTCTCGGTTTCGCCGGTGGTGGCGGGCCTGATCTATGTGCTGGTGTTTGGCATGCAGGGCTGGTTCGGCCCCTGGCTGGCCGATCACGACATTCACATTCTGTTCGCGCTGCCCGGCATTGTGCTGGTCACCATCTTCGTGACCTTTCCCTTTGTGGCGCGCGAACTTATTCCCTTGATGCAGGATCAGGGGCGCGATGAAGAGGAAGCCGCCACCTCGCTGGGCGCTTCGGGCTTCGCCACTTTCTGCCGTGTCACGCTGCCCAACATCAAATGGGGCCTTCTGTATGCGGTGCTGCTGTGCAACGCCCGCGCCCTGGGCGAGTTTGGCGCGGTGGCGGTGGTGTCGGGCCATATCCGCGGTGAGACCAACACCCTGCCGCTGCATGTCGAGCTTCTCTACAACAGTTACGATTATGTCGGCGCGTTCGCCGTGGCGGCCCTGCTGGCTTTTCTGGCGCTGCTGACCCTGGCGCTCAAAACCCTTCTGGAATGGCGCTATGCTGACGAATTGGCCGCCGCGCACCGGCGATAGGAAAAACCATGTCTTTGATTATTGAATCCGTCGCCAAGCGCTTTGCCCGTTTTCCCGCCCTGAACGGTGTCAGCCTGACCGCGCCGCAAGGCGCCTTCGTCGCGCTGGTGGGTCCGTCCGGTTCGGGCAAGACAACCTTGCTGCGCATTCTGGGCGGGCTGGAAGAGGCCGATTCCGGATCGGTGCGCTTTGCCGATATGAACTGGCTTGCCATGCCGGCGCGTGAGCGCAAGGCGGGTTTTGTCTTTCAGCAATATGCGCTCTTCAAGCACATGACGGTGGCGCAAAATATTGCTTTTGGTCTTGAGGTGCGGCCCCGCAAGACGCGGCCTTCGCGCGATGAAATCGGCGCCCGCGTCAAAGAATTGCTGAAGCTGGTGCAGCTGGAAGGCCTGGGCACGCGCTATCCCAGCCAGTTGTCAGGCGGCCAGCGGCAGCGTGTTGCGCTGGCGCGCGCGCTGGCCATCGAGCCGCGTATGCTGCTGCTCGACGAGCCGTTCGGGGCGCTGGACGCCAAGGTGCGAAAGGAATTGCGCGTCTGGCTGCGCCACATTCATGACCAGGCCGGCGTCACCTCTGTTTTCGTCACCCATGATCAGGACGAAGCTTTCGCGGTGGCCGATCTGGTGGCGGTGATGCATGCTGGCCAGATTGAGCAATATGGCGCCCCTGCCGATGTGCGGCGCGATCCGCGCACCAAATTCGTGGCGGATTTCCTCAGCCTGTGATGTTGAGGGCAACGGCTTCGGCGACTTTAATGCCGTCCACGCCGCCGGGAGCATCGGCCAGGAAAAGTGTGAAGCGGTTTTCCGTTCGGCCGTGCGACCATCAAATAATTTCGGCGGCCGTGGAAATACCTTTTGCCACCGCTTCAGCCACTTTGATGCCGTCCACGGCCGCCGAAAGAATGCCGCCGGCATAACCGGCGCCTTCGCCGGCCGGGTAAAGCCCGCGAACATTGGTGCTTTGAAAATCGGTCCCACGCGGGATGCGCACCGGCGATGAGGTGCGCGTTTCCACCCCGGTCAGCACGGCGTCATCCATGTCAAAGCCCTTGATCTGCTTTCCAAAGGCCACCAGCGCCTCACGGATGGCGGTGATGGCGTAATCAGGCAGGCAAGTGGCAAGGTCTGTGGGTGTGACGCCAGGCCGGTATGAGGGGATGACTTCGCCAAGCGCCGTCGAAGCCACGCCTTTGATGAAATCCCCCACGCGTTGACCGGGCGCGGCGTAATTGCCGCCGCCGGCCGTGAACGCTTTTGCCTCCCAATGGCGCTGAAGCTCCATGCCCGCCAGCGGCGAGCCGGGATAATCCACCTCGGGCGTAATGCCGACCACGAGGCCGGCATTGGCGTTGCGTTCATTGCGGGAATATTGGCTCATGCCATTGGTCACCACCCGGCCCGGTTCCGACGCCGCCGCCACCACCGTGCCGCCGGGGCACATGCAGAAACTATAGACGGCACGGCCGTTGCTGGCGTGATGCACCAGCCGGTATTCCGCCGCGCCAAGTTCTTTTCGGCTGGCGCCGAATTTGGCGCGGTCAATCAGGCTTTGTGGGTGTTCAATGCGAAAGCCGATGGAAAAAGGCTTGGCTTCAATCGCCACGCCCTGGCGGTGCAACATTTCAAAAATGTCGCGA
>CAIXUE010000128.1 GCA_903922545.1 uncultured Alphaproteobacteria bacterium
GACCAGATCACGACCGGAGACAACGTCAGTGGCACGATTGTCTACGGTGCGCAGCTTGAGATCGGCACTGTTCGGGCGCCATGCGATAAAGCAGCGACAGGATCATGGTGTTCAGGCCGACCGATTTGCCCGAGCCGGTGGTGCCCGCCACCAGCAAATGCGGCATCTTGGCCAGATCCGCCATCACCGGCTCACCGCCGATGGTCTTTCCCAGCGCCAGGGTCAGCGGCGCACGGGCCTTTTCATAATCGCTGCAGGCGATCATTTCGCGCAGGAAAACAGTTTCGCGCACCTGATTGGGCAGTTCGATGCCAATCACGTTGCGCCCGGAAATTACGGCGATACGCGTCGCCACCGCCGACATGGAACGCGCCACGTCATCGGACAGCGACACCACACGGCTGGATTTCACGCCGGCCGCCGGTTCGAATTCATACAGCGTCACCACCGGGCCGGGGCGCACCGCGGTGATGCGGCCCTTGACGCCGAAATCCGCCAGCACCGCTTCCAGCATGCGGGCATTTTCTTCCAGCGCTTCGTCGGTCAGCTTCTGGCTGTCTTTGACCGCAACCGGTTCGGCCAGCAATTCCAGGGCGGGAAGCTGGTATTCGCCCGCGCCCAGATTGAGGGCGCCCTGCTTGCGGTTGGCGGCGGGCGGCGCCTTGCGCGCTTCCTCACGCTTGACGCGGCTTTCCCGGCCTTCGCGCCGTTCCGCCAGCTTGGTCGCGGCCAGGGATTCGGGCACCACGTCCAGATGATAGCCCTCGCCATCATTGTCTTCTTCATATTCGTAATCGGTTTCTTCGTCTTCCACGACGGCCTGCGGCTTGCGCAGATTGGCAAGCCGCATGCGATCAAAAATTCCGGCCGCATTGGTGGGGAAATTCCAGATGCTCCGCACCAGCGGAATAAAGCGCAGGCCCGTGGCCAAAAAGGCCAGCGGCAGGCCCACCGCCAACAAAAACAGCGGCAGCACATAAGAAAGCGATGGCGCGCCGAAAGTCTGCGCCGCATGCACCGACAGGCCAGCCGTGGCGATGCCGATCCAGCCGCCTGCGCCTGCCGGAAAACTGGCGGGCGCGGGCAGAATGCCAAGACCCGCCGCCACGATCAGGGTGCCCAGCGGCCAGGCCAACAGCCGCCACATGGCATAGCGCAGGCTTTTGCCGCGCAGGGCGCGGATGCCCCACACCAGAAGCGGCGCGAAAGCGAACATCGCGGCAAAGCCAAATGTCTGCAGCAAAAGATCGGCCGCCGTGGCGCCCAGCGGGCCCAGAAGATTGGCCACGGGCCGGGCATTGGCGTTGTTAAAGCTGGCGTCATCGCCGTGATAGCTGGCCAAAGCCGCCAGGGCGGCCAGGGCGGCAACAAACAGCAGCGCGCCCGCGCCCCGCATCAGGGCCATGCGCGTCAGCCGCGCCAGCGCGTGTTTTGCGTCTGCCAGGGCGTCGCTCATCGCCCCGCCCTTGGCCCGGGGATGATAAACGCCACCGACCATGCGATTGCCTTGCGCCATGCGCCCTAATCCAAAATTTCCTTTACTCTTTCGAGTGCAGTCATAATGGTTGATAAATCACTAACAAGGGCGACGCGAACATAGGAAAAGCCAGGGTTTGACTGGGTTTTTCCAGGGATAATTTCTCGGCCCATATAAGCGCCGGGCAACACCCGCACCCCCTGTTCGCGCCACAGCCTTAACGAAGTTTCGGCCCCATCCTCGCATTTCAGCCAAAGGAAAAAGCCCCCGCCGGGCTGCACGAAATGATTGCCCAGGATGGCTTTTGCCGCCGCCATTTTTTCGGCATAGGCGGCCCTGTTTTCCGCGACATGCGCCTCATCGCGCCAGGCCGCCGCCGATGCCGCCAGAATGGGCGCGGCCACGCTGGGCGCCGCCACATTGCGGAAGGCGCGGAATTTTTCGATCAGCGCGCCGCAGCCGGCCACCATGCCCGATCGCAATCCCGGCAGGCCTGACCGCTTGGACAGGGAATGAAAGGTCAGCAGCCGTGAGAAGCCGCCCGACGCCGCCAGCCGCGCCGGCAGGGCGCAGAGCGGCGGCTCACCAAAATAGATGTCGGCATAACATTCATCCGCCAGCACGATGAAATCGTGGCGCTCGGCCAGCTCGAACAATTTGCGCCAATAGTTTTCGCTGGCCACCGCGCCTTCGGGATTGGACGGGCTGCAGATGTAAACCGCGGCGATGCGGTCCAGCGTGGTCTGGGGCAAGCTTGCGTAATCGGGCAGAAAGCCGGTGGCTTCCGTTGCCGGCACATACAGCGGCTCGGCGCCTGCGGCTAACGCGGCGGCGGCATAGCATTGATAAAAAGGATTGGGCATCGCCACGATTGGCTTTGCGCCGGCCTTGCTCAGCGGCATCAGGGCAAACAGCACCGAGAACAGGCCTTCGCGCGTGCCGTTCAGCGGCAGCACATGGCGCTGCGGATCGATCCTGCCGTCCAGGTTGAAGCGCCGGTTCAACCAGTCCCCCGCCGCCTGGCGCCAGTCATCCGTTCCGGCGATGGGTGGGTAGTTGCCAAAACTGGCGGCATGCTTGGCCAGGGCTTCGCTGATGAAGCCGGGCACTTTTCCGGCGGGATCCCCGATCGACAGGTTGATGGGCGGCTTGCCCGGCTTTTCGCCTTCCAGCAGCGTGGCCAGCTGGGCGAACGGTCCCGGCGGCAGCGCGGCAAGCAGCATATCGGACACGGCAATCCCCGAAACAGAAGCGCGGGGACTTTAGTCACGCCGGCGTTGCCGCACCAGTCTTCTATCAGCATGCCCCGGCCCGGCTCCCCCTTCCGTGCGAAGCACGTGGAAGGGGGAGATGCCGTAGCACGCCAAGGCCCAGCGGCCGCTAGCGTCAGCGTAGCGGCGGGCCGCCAGCGTGCGAAGGCAGAGGGGGTTAAAAGAAAAAAAGAAGCGAAGCGGCCAAAAAATTGGGGCCGGGTCTTTCGGTCGGCCCCGGAGCGTCGGCGAAGCCGGAGCGACCAAAAAAATTTGGGGCGGATCGTGAGATCCGCCCCAAGTTGGCAGGAAAGAAACTTCTACTATTCGTGAACGGTTTCGCCGTGGAGGTTGATGTCGAGACCTTCGACTTCCACTTCCGGCGAGACGCGCAGCCCGATGATCATGTCGATGATCTTCAGGATGATGAAGGTACCGATGGCGCAGTAGATGAACACGGCCGCGACATCGATGAACTGGTACAGCATCTGGGCGCCATTGCCGTCGATCAGCCAGCCTTTGCCGGCCGAGTTGATGGCGTTGGAGGCGAACATGCCGGTCATGATGGCGCCAAGCGCACCACCAACACCGTGCACGCCCCAGGCGTCCAGGCTGTCGTCATACCCGATGGCTTTCTTGAGATAGACCGCCGAGCAATAGCAGACCACGCCAGCGGCAATGCCGATGATGAGGGCGCCCGTCGGGTCAACAAAGCCGGAGGCAGGAGTAATCGCCACAAGACCGGCAACCGCACCCGAGATCATGCCCAGGACGGACGGCTTCTTGGCGATCAGCCATTCGGCGAACATCCAGCCCAGCGCAGCGGCAGCAGTCGCGATTTGCGTCGCGGCGGCGGCCATACCGGCGTTGTAACCGGCGGTGAGAGCCGAACCGGCGTTAAAGCCGAACCAGCCAACCCACAGCAGCGAGGCGCCGATGACGCTGAGCACCAGATTGTGCGGCGACATGTTTTCGGTGCCATAGCCAATGCGCTTGCCCAGAACCAGGCAGGTGACCAAAGCGGCGGTACCGGCGTTCAGATGCACGACGGAACCACCGGCATAGTCCAGCGCGCCGGCGCCCTTCGGAATCAGGAAGCCCGTGCCGGCGCCAATCCAGCCGCCGCCCCAGACCCAGTGAGCGATGGGGCAATAGACGAAGATCTGCCACAGGCCCATGAACCACAGGAATGCGGAGAATTTCATCC
>CAIXUE010000129.1 GCA_903922545.1 uncultured Alphaproteobacteria bacterium
CGAACGCCGCGAGCTTGAGCAAGCGGCCGGACTGAGATTATTTCTTTTCTTTAGGTTTCCCCCACGCGCCAAGCCCCGGAAACTTATCCAGCGCCTTCTTCGCTTCCGCCTTGAACTTCTCGAACTGCATCACATTCTCGATCCGCGCCGCCAGAAATTCCGTGGTCGCGGATTCATCCTCGCTGGCGTCATTGAACCAGCGCAGCAGCGTGGCGCCATAGACTCCCGCCAAAATCCCGCGCTTGGAATAGAAATTGAAATCGGTCGAGGTGTCGCCCACCGCCCGCCACATCGCATCCACGCTGTGGTACAGAAGCTTCGCCCCCAGCGCCGCATGCATCGGCAGCGCCAATGTCGCCCCGGCCCGCCGCGCCGCTTCTTTATTGGCTTTCAGCACCGATAGCCGCGCCAGCACGGCCGCGGCAATGCGCTCACGGATTTTCATTTTGGGCAAATCCATCTGGGTCAGGCGCTGTTCCATCTGCCCATCCGCCCAGTGCGAATAATATTCCACCAGCGACAGCGCGCCTTCGGGGAACAGCCGCGCCAGCGCACCCGCATCCACATCGGCGGTCTTGCCCGCCTTGGCCAGCACCGCATCGGTGAAGCCGTCAAACGCCGCATCGGGCAGGGCGGCGGCCAGCACCGCATCCTTCATGGCGCTGTCTTCGCGCGCCGGCATGCGCATCTGCGCTGTATTCTCAGCGGGCGTATCGCCGGGCGCTGCGGCGCGCGGCTTTCTTTTTTTCGGCGGCGCGTTTTCGTCCATCAGCCTGCTGCCGGTTCCTTGTTGAAATACTTGGATTCGCTTTCAAAAATCAGCTTGCCCAGGTCGCGCATCCGCCCCGGATAAAGCCGCCCGTCCAAATGATCCACCTCATGCTGCACCACCCGGGCATGAAAGCCGCGCGCCGTCCGCTCGATCACTTTTCCGTCCAGGCCAAAGCCGCGATAGCGGATATGGGCCGGCCGCTCGACAAAGCCGCGCAGGCCCGGCACCGACAGGCATCCCTCCCAGCCGCCTTCGACGGTCCCGTCCAGAATCAGGATTTCCGGGTTGATCAGACAGGTCAGGGGGGCGGTGTGGTCGAATTGTTCCCCTTCCGCCAGGCCCGGATCGGCCCGTTCGCCCGGGGCCTGAAACACCACCAGCCGCAGGGGCACATGCACCTGGGGGGCGGCCAGGCCGGCGCCATTGGCGTCCATCATGGTTTCCACCATGTCATTGACCAGATGGCGTATTTCGGGCGCGGTGGGGTCGGCCACGGGGCGGGCGACCTGGGCCAGGACGGGGTGGCCCATACGGGCGATTTTCAAGATTGCCATGCCTGCGAATATGGGGCTGGGGACGGCACCGGCCAAGGCCAAAAACGCGCATCGCCGCGGGTGGACAGGCAATACCCCTTCTGTTATCTACCCCGGCCTTCAAAAAACGCCTCAGGAGCCTTCATTGCAGATCATCGTCCGCGACAACAATATCGACCAGGCGCTCAAGGCGCTGAAGAAGAAGATGCAGCGCGAAGGCATCTTCCGGGAGATGAAGCTGCGCGGCGCCTATGAAAAGCCCTCTGAAAAGCGCGCCCGCGAACGGGCCGAAGCCGTCCGCCGCTACCGCAAGCTGCAGCGCAAGCGCGCCCAGCGCGAAGGGCTTATTCCTCGCTAATTATCCTGTCATTCCCGCGAAAGCGGGAATCCAGTGAACAAAAAAGCCGCCCTCAACGGGCGGCTTTTTTGTTTTTCCGCTTCTGATTGACCACATAGGCCGTGGTTCCCACCAGGGCGGCGGCCCCCAGCACCAGCAGCAAAGTTCCCGCGCCCGGTGCAATCTGGTCGCCGGCCACCTCGGCCACCGCTTTCAGGTCTTCGGTAAGGTTCTTTTTCCGCCGCCAGAACATGGGGCTTATTTAGGCACACCCGTCCCCGGCAACAACCCCGTTTCAGGCACAGTCGGCGCAGACGGTCACTTCCACCGTCACATGGCTGAGGTCCGGATAATGCCGGCGCAGCGCCGCCTTGATCTGTTCGGCATTGGTGGCGTCAGGCGACACCAGCGACACGATCAGCCCTTCATGCCCCGGGCCCAGCCGCCACAAATGAAGGTCGGCCACCCGCGCCCCCATTTCCTTTTCGATCATGGCCTTGATCTGGCCAGACCGGGTGGGATTGGAATCCGCATCCAAAAGAACCATCGCGCTGTCGCGGATCAGCCCATACGACCAGGACGCGATCACAAACGCGCCCACCAATCCGCTCACCGGATCCAGGAAGCCAAGCCCGAAGAAATAACCGCAGGCCAGCGCCACAATCGCCAACACGCTGGTGGCCGCATCCGCCAGCACATGCACATAGGCGGCGCGCATATTGTTGTCGCGCACTTCGCCATGTCCGTGATCATGGCCCGCATGATCGTGCGAATGACCATGTCCATGCGAATGGCCGTGCCCGTGGGAATGCCCGTCGTCTTTCAAAATGAAAGCGCTGACCAGATTGACGCAAAGCCCGATGCTGGCGATCAACAGCGCATCGCCATATTGCACACTGGTCGGCGACAGCAGCCGCTCGATGGATTCAATCGCCACCACCAGCGCGGTGATGCCCAAAACAATGGCGCTGGAAAAAGCCGCCAGGTCGCCGAACTTGCCGGTGCCCAATGTAAAGCGCGCATTGCCGGTATGGCGCCGCGCCAGCCAATAGGCGCCCGCCGCCAGGCCCAGCGCCCCCACATGGGTCGCCATGTGCACGCCATCGGCCAGCAGCGCCATGGAATGATAAAGAACGCCGCAGGCAATCTCGACCAGCATGAAGACGGCGGTGACCAGTGCCGCCATCTTGGCTTTGATTTCCGACCGGCCATGGCCCGCGCCCAGGAAGACATGATCCTTGGTCCAGTTGCCATGATCATGCGCCGGGGCCTTGTGCGCATGGCCATGATGATCGTGTCCATGATCGTGATCATGGTCGTGCCCGTGCGTATGTCCGTCATGTGTGTGCGAATGCGCCATGACGGGGAGTTTAGGCTATTCCCCGCGCGAACGCATGCGCCAATTCATGAACTTTCGAATAGGCTTTACATCGCCCCGGTCGGCAGCTTGCCCGGGTCCTTGCAGACAAAATTCTCCGCCGCATGGATATCGCCCGAACCCTTGTAGGTGGCCTCGGTGGGATAGGGACAGATCGGCCGTGTCATGTCCGGCTTCTTGTTGGCGTCCAGATGGGTGCCGATCAGGGTCTGGGGCGCTTTCTTCTGCGTCACCCAAACATCCAGCGCCGCCACCACATCGTGTTGCGGGTCATGGCTAACGGCCGGCGATGCGCCGCCGAAATTGAACGGGCCGGGCCCGCCGCCGCAATGATTGACGCCGGGCGCCATGAACAGGCGATAGAAACTGTCAGCCCGCGCCTCGCCCATCTTGGCGACAATCCGGTTGTGGAAATCCACGCTGGCGAAAGAGCTGACCATATTGTCGGCCCAGCCATGATACTGGATCAGCTTTCCGCCGCGCTTTTCAAAGCCGCTCAAATCCGGATTGGCGTTGTAATTGCTCTCCATGCTCGACCCCATCAGGGGCGTGTTCAGCATCTTGTCGCTGTCCTTGTCGAAATCGAACGACGTCAGCGATGTGCCGGCATTTTGCGACACGGCATATTGCCAGAAACTCCAGCTCGATCCGCCCGGCAATTTTCCTGCCCACACCCGCGCCCAGGGCGCTTCGCTGCCGCGCGCATAACCGGCGAACAGGCGCGTGCCGTCCGATTTGTGCGCCCCGTCGTAAATCTTTTCCGCCGCATCCACCTGCACCGGCGTCAGGCAATCCGCCGTCGCGCCCGCCTGGCACTGAATGGCCTTTGGATCAAAGTCACAGCGGCGCGGATCGGAGATAATCCCGTCTTCCACGCCATCCAGCTTGTCGCACGCCTTGATCGCGGCCTTGTTCAGGATTGCCGAACTCTGGTCGGTCAGCGCGCTGGCGTCCTTGATGGCCGGCATGGTGTTCCAGATCGCGCCCACCATCTGGCTGGTCCAGTGCCAGGCCGGCGCGCCCGCGACGATACCGTCAAAATCTTCAGGAAAACGCGTGGCTTCCACCAACGCCTGCCGCCCGCCGGTGGAACAGCCCACGAAATAGGATTCGGAGGCTTTCTTGCCGTAGAATTTTTCGATCGCATCCTTGGCGGCAATGCTCGACACATGAACCGCGCGCCAGGCGAAATCCACCATCTTTTCCGGATGGCCCAGCGCAAAGCTGTTGTCGCTGCCGCCGCCCGGCGCATCCGGCGCGGTGACATGGCCGTTATCCGTGGCCAGCGTGGCGTAACCGGCTTCTAGCGGCTCAACCATTGAGCCTTGGCCGATTGAACCCGACGATCCACCCGAACCTTCCTGCTGGTATTTGCCGTTCCAGCTGGAAGCCGGCGGCATCCAGATCTCAAATCCAATCTGGGAATCCGATGTGGGCGCCGCCACGCCGACAACGCGGCAGAAGGGCAGGGTGACCTTGGTCCGCCCGAACGTGGCGCCGTCGGGATTATAATCGGCGCTGATCACGCTCATCCCCTGGCCGAGACTTTTGCCCACCATGGCTTTGCACATCGCGGCATCATCGCGCGCGCCCTGCGCCACCGCCTCACCGCCGCCCATGCCCAAAGCCGGGATCAACGCCAACACCGACGCATACGTCAGCAACCGCGAACGCGAAGTACCTGTCATGAAATCCTCCCCAAAGGGCCGTCTTCAGGCGGCGTGGGGACGATCCTCTAACGGGCCCGGGGGAGCGTCAAGGGAAGGGTGTCAATTCGGGCTGAAAGCGGGAATTAACCGGGGGGCGGACCGTGCAGATACGACTCCACCAGCGAGCCGGCGATCAGTTTCCAGCCATCCACCAGCACGAAAAAGATCAGCTTGAAGGGCAGGGAGATGATCACCGGCGGCAGCATCATCATGCCCATGCTCATCAAAATCGACGCCACCGCCATGTCGATGATCAGGAATGGCACGAAGATCAGAAAGCCGATTTCAAAGGCGCGCTTCAATTCCGACAGCATGAAAGCGGGGGCCAGGGTGGTCAGCGCCACATCGGTGGGGTTGGCCGGCATCTTCACATGGCTCATATCCAGGAAAAGCTGCAGATCGCTCTGGCGCACATGGCCCGACATGAATTTCTTCATCGGCACCATGGCCGCATCGAAGCCCTGTTCGGTGGTCATGGTGTTGTCCATCATCGGCTTGATGCCCTGGTTATAGGCATCCGTCAGCGTCGGGGTCATCACAAACAGGGTCAGGAACATCGCCAGGGATACAAGCACGCTGTTGGGCGGGCTGGTCTGAAGTCCCAAGGCCGTGCGCAGCAGCGACAGAACCACAATGATGCGCACAAAGCTGGTCATCATGATCAGGATCGACGGCGCGATGGACAGCACCGTGATCAGGGCGATGATCTGCACCATGCGGTCGGTGAAAAGTCCCGAGCCGGAAAGATTGATCGAAAGTCCGCCATCGGCGGCGGGCGTGGCGGCCGTGCTGGCAACACCGGCCTTGGCCGCGGCCAGGGGCGCCGTGGCGGCAAAGGCATGGATTGGCGCCAGCAGCGCCAACATCAAAATCAAAAGCGGCAGGAATTTTTTCACGATGCGGCCGTGCCGTTGGAAAGCAGCCGCGCATCGATATTGGCTTCAATCACAGATGCGCCATCGGGGCCGGACAGCACCAGATGTTCGACATTGTCGCGGCGGATGATGAAAAGCCGCTGCTTGGGCCCCACCATCAGCGTCTCCACAATATGAAGTCTTTTGTCGGGAAAGGCGCGCGCCACGCCGGGCACGCCGAATTTGCGCGCCGCCAGCGCCGCGCCGCCGATCAGCGCCAACACCAGCAGCAACGCGCCCAGATATCGAAACAGGTCCAGAATTTCCATGGCGCGATTTACACACCATCAACCTTAATCACGGGTTAAGCCGGGGAAGAATTTGCCCGGCAAAAATCGCCGCCGTTAAGCCGCGCTTAAGCACAATGGCCGCACCATGCCCTCGTGTTTCAAGGCTAACAAAAGGTTACCAGCCATGAATCTGCCTGATATTCCGCTGCTTTCCGTGTTGCGTGAGCGCATGAGCTGGCTGAACCAGCGCCAGGATGTTCTGACCCAGAATGTCGCCAATGCCGACACGCCCGGCTATTCCGCGCATGATCTGAAGCCGCTGGATTTTTCCGATGAGCTGCGAAAAGCGCAAAGCCCGGGGCAAAGCGCCGGCACGCTCATGGTCACCGATCCCAGGCACATTTCACTTTCGACCGGCGGCAACAGCGGCGCGTTCGACGACTATCAGGTCAATGATACCGAGGCCAATCCCAACGGCAATTCGGTTTCGCTGGAGCAGGAGATGATCAAGGTCTCCGATACCCAGGCGCAATTCCAGGCCGCCACCAATCTCTATGGCAAGGCCATCACCATGATGAAGACCGCAATCGGTCATGGACAATAAGGAGTAGAAAATGGATTTTTCAACTTCCCTCACCGTCGCCGCAAGCGGCATGCGCGCCCAGTCGGACCGCATGAAGACCATTGCGGAAAATATCGCCAACGCCAATTCCACCGCGTCCACACCGGGCGGCGATCCCTATCGCCGCAAGATCGCCACCCAGAAAACAAATTTCGACAGCGAACTGGGCGCGGCTTTGGTCACCTCCGGCAAGCCGATCGATGATAAAAGCGATTTTCGCACCCAATATGATCCGGGCAATCCCCAGGCCGACAAGCTTGGCTATGTGAAACTGCCCAATGTCGATCCTCTGATCGAAATCATGGATATGAAGGAAGCCCAGCGCTCCTACGACGCGGATCTGGATGTGATGGATTCCACCAAGCAGATGCTCTCCCGCACCGTCGATTTGCTGAACAAATGATGATCCCCTCCGCCCTTCGCATCGCAAGCGCTGCTACGGGCACCTCCCCCGCCAGCGCGCTCCGCGCGCGCAGGGGAGGCGGGCCTGAGTTCGCTTCTATTGAAAGGAACATATAATGGCTCTTCCCGCCGCCGCAGCCGCCGCCTACCAGTCCATCGCCAGCATGGGCGGTGCTTCCGCTTCCTCTGCCGCAACGTCCGCCACAGCCGCGCCCGGCGCCAGCTTTTCGGATTTCCTGTCCGGCGCGGTCAAGGATTCCATCAACACCATCGGCCAGGGTGAGCAAGCCGCCACCGCCCAGGCAACCGGCAAGGCCAACATTGTCGATGTGGTCAATTCGGTGAATGCCGCCGAACTCACCCTCGATACCGTGGTGGCGGTGCGCGACAAGGTTGTCGCGGCTTATCAGTCCATCATGCAGATGCCGATTTAACAGGAACAAGAACATGAATCCCGCCGACACCATTGAATTTGCCCGCACCGCCATTCTGACCCTGCTTGAGATCATCGCGCCCTCCATGCTGACGGCGCTGGTGGTGGGCTTGGCCATCGGCCTGCTCCAGGCGCTCACCCAGATTCAGGAACAGACCCTGGTCTTTGTGCCCAAGATCGTGGCCGTCTTTATCGTGCTTCTGATCGCGCTGCCTTTCGCCGGCTCCGCCATGAGCGGGCTGATGACCGATATCGCCCAGCGCATCGCCGCATACTGATTTAAATGCAGATTCACCTACCCGCTCTGGCCGGTATTGTTCTGACCTACCTGCTGGTCTTCTCGCGGGTGGGCGCCATGATCATGCTGCTGCCTGGCTTCGGCACCATGGGCGTGCCGGCGCGGGTGCGCCTTGTTCTGGCGCTGGCCATTGCCCTGGCCCTGACGCCGCAGGTGCAAAGCGCCTATCCCGCCATCGCCCCCACAACCATGGTTCAGCTCACCATTCTGCTGGCCCAGGAAGTTACGTGCGGCGTGCTGGTCGGCGCCATGGCCGCCATTGTCATGAGTTCGTTGCAGGTTGCGGGCTTTCTGATCGCCTCCCAGATCGGTCTTTCCTACGCCCAGACCATCGACCCCACCCAGAACACGCAGGGCGCCGTGGTCGGCAATTTCATGACCATGCTGGGCATCGTGGCGATCTTCTCGACGGACATGCACCATCTGGCCATCGGCGCCATCGCCGGCAGTTATCGCCTGCTGCCGCCCGGCGGCCATCTGCCGACCGGCGATCTGGCGCAGCTGGTTATCCAGCTTGTCTCCGGCTCCTTCGCGCTGGGCTTTCAATTGGCCGCGCCGTTCCTGGTGTTTGGTTTTGCCGTCTATGCGGGCCTGGGCATCCTTGCCCGCCTGATGCCGCAATTGCAGATTTTCTTTGTCGCCGTGCCGATCAACATTCTGTGCGGCTTTGTCATCATGCTGGCCCTGCTGGGCTCCATGATCACGGTCTTTCTTAATTACTATTCCTCGACCATGGCGTTCTTTCTCTAATGGCTGACGATCACGATCAGTCACAGGCGACGGAACAGCCCACAGCCAAGCGGCTGGAACAGGCGCGCGAATCCGGCGACATCGTCAAATCCGCCGAGGTTTCCGCCTTTGTGCTTCTGGCCGGCGGCACGCTGGCCATCGCCATGTTCGGCAAATCCACCGCCATCGGCATCGCCGGCTCGCTCAGCATTTTTCTCGAGCAGCCCGAACAGATGAGCGTGGATGCCGCCGGCCTCACCGCCATGCTGCGCGGCACGCTGCTGCATCTGGCCATGACGCTGGCGCCGTTCGCCGGTGTGATGATGGCGGCGGGCCTGGCCGGTCATCTTCTGCAAAGCCGCCCCTCTTTCAGCCCCGGCAAATTGGCGCCGGATTTCTCCAAGCTTTCGCTGATCGCCGGCTTCAAGCGCCTGTTCGGTCTGGAAGGCTGGATGAACCTTCTCAAGGGCCTGGCCAAGATCGCCATTGTCGGTCTGGCGGTCTGGACCCAACTTTGGCCCGAACGCGGCATGCTGGAATCCATTCTCTCCCAATCGCCCGGCGCGGTGGTGGGCGATATGAGCCATCTTCTGTTTAAGGTGCTGATCGCTTCGCTGGCGTCGCTCTTCGTGATCGCGGGCCTGGATTATTTCCTGCAGTACAACCGCTTCATGGCGCGCAATCGCATGTCCAAGCAGGAGGTCAAGGAAGAATACCGCCAGAATGAAGGCGATCCCGCCATCAAGGCCAAGGTGCGCCAGATCCGCCATGAGCGCGCCAAGAAGCGCATGATGGCGCGGGTGCCCGAAGCCACGGTGGTGATCATGAACCCCACCCATTATGCCGTGGCGCTGCAATATGTCAGCGGCAAGAACGCCGCCCCCATCTGCGTCGCCAAGGGTATCGACGCGCTGGCGCTTCGCATCCGCGCCATCGCCGAAGAAAATGATGTGCCGGTGGTGGAAAATCCGCCGCTGGCCCGCGCCCTCCACGCCAGTGTGGAAGTGGAC
>CAIXUE010000130.1 GCA_903922545.1 uncultured Alphaproteobacteria bacterium
CAAACGCACCGGCCGCAATAAAGTGGTCGCCGACGCGGCCTGACGTCAGTCTTCGTCTTCGGCCTCTTCCACTGCGTCCGCTTCGCCGCTTGCCTTGTCGATCACCATCGCCAGCACTTGCGGCTCGCGCGCGCCTGAGACCGCAATCTTGTTGCCGAAGATCATCGCCGGCACGCCGGTAACGCCCATCTCGCGCGCCAACTGGTCCTCGCGCTCCACCGGCGCGACATCGGTATCGCTTTCCAGAAGATCGGCGGTCTGCGCTCCGTCCATGCCGCAAATATCGGCAATGTCGGCCAGTACGCGAATATCGCCGATATCCTCACCATTTTCAAAATAGGCGATGAACAGCCGCTCCACCACTTCGTCCTGCACCCCTTGCGCTTCCGCCCAGCGGATCAGGCGATGGGAATCCACCGTGTTGGGCGTGCGCCGGATCGCGGCCCAATCAAAGGTGATGTCTTCCTTCAGCCCCTCGGCGGCGATCACGGCGTGGGCTTCTTCCAGCTTGCCGTCCACGCCAAAGCGCGCGGCCATATACTGGGCGCGGTCCACACCGCCTTTGGGCACGGAAGGGTCCAGCCGGTAGGGCCGGTAACGTACATCGAAACTGATATTGGGCCGCAGCAGCATGGCGCGGCCCAGCCGGCGTTTGCCGATAAAGCACCAGGGACAAATGGTGTCGGAGATAAAATCTATCTGCATGGCTCTACTTTAGCAGTTGGGTGGTGATTTCGTTGGAGCCCGATACCGCCCGCACCGAAACCACGCCGCGGCGCATTGGAACGGTTGCGCTGGCGCTGACCGGGAGCAGGGCGGTGATCACCACCTGGCTGGGCGGTGGCGGGGTGGCGATAAACTCCACCGCAATGGTGCGCGTATCGCCCGATTTTACGGCTTTCAATGTGGCCCGCTTCCAGCCGCCGCTGGGCACCGCGCCTTTGGCCTGAATGGTGATGCTGCCGCCGGCTTCCGTGGCGATCAGGCTGTCAATGCGCGCCACCAGCTTGGGCTGGGGCGGCTTGTCCGCCGCGCGCGCCGGCAGGGCAAACCCGCAAGCCATCACGGCCAAAAACACTATCCGGCGCATGCGGCCCTCGTTGCCCCGACTATAACGCCAATTGCGGCAACATTCAGATATCCAGCTCCACCCATATCGGCACGTGATCCGAAGGCTTCTCGCTGTCGCCCCGCACATGCCGGTCTATCGAACAGGCCACCAGCCGGTCCGATGCCTGGGGCGACAACAGGATATGGTCGATGCGAATGCCGTTGTCGCGCTCCCAGGAACCGAAATAATCCCAGAAGGTGTAATGCCCGGGCCCCGGATGCAGGGCGCGGAAGGCATCCAGATAGCCCATATTTTCAAGCCGCCGCAGCGCTGCCCGCGATTCCGGCTGGAACAGCGCATCCTTCGCCCACGCCTTGGGATTATCGGCGTCCTTGTCTTCCGGAATGATGTTGTAGTCGCCCATCAGCACCACCGGCTCTTCGTAGGTCAGCAGCTTTTTGGCATGCAGCCGCAAGCGCTCCAGCCATGCCAGCTTGAAATCGAATTTCGGGCCGGGAAATGGGTTGCCGTTGGGCGCATAGATCGAGGCCACCCGCACCACGCCCTTGTCGCCGCTGATCACCGCTTCCAGATAGCGGGCATGGTCGTCGTTTTCGCCGCCCGGCAAGCGCGGGGTCACATCCTCCAGCGGCCGCTTGGACAGGATGGCGACCCCGTTATAGGTTTTTTGTCCGTGTACGGCGCAATTATAGCCCAGGCTCTCGAATGGCTCGCGGGGAAAATTCTCGTCCACGCATTTGATTTCCTGCAGGCACAGCACATCGGGATTGGCCGCCTTGATCCAGGCCAAAGCCGGCTCAAGCCGCGCCTTTATGGAATTGACGTTCCAGGTGGCAATTTTCATCAGACGGAGAAAGAGGTGCCGCAGCCGCAGGAAGACGTGGCGTTGGGATTGTTGACCTTGAAGGCCTGGCCCATCAGGTCGTCGCTGAAATCGATTTCCGCGCCGGCCAGAAAATCCAGCGACACCGGATCGATCAAAATCCTGGCATCGCCTTCTTCCAGCAAAAGGTCGTCATCCATCCGGGTCTCGTCCAGGGCAAAGTTATAGGAAAAGCCGGAACAGCCGCCGCCGGTCACCGCCAGCCGCAGCATGGTGGGCTGCGCCTCCGCCGCCAGAATGGCGGCAATGCGCCGGGCGGCGCGGGCCGAAACCGTAATGGGCATGGAAACCGGGGCATTCATGGGCGGGCCTAGGCATGGGGTGCGACGCACCTTATGTAAGCTCACCCATGGCGTCCGCAAAGGCCCCCAATTCCTTAAATCCCGCCCCTGCCGGCCGCCTGCTGGGACAGGTGGTTCCGCCGCCCGCGCCCCTGGCGCCCTATGCCACCCAGGTGGCCGACAGCCGGGGCCGGCTTTACCCGGAAAAGGAAAGCGCCACCCGCACCTGCTACAGCCGCGACCGTGACCGCATCATCCATTCCACGGCCTTCCGCCGCCTCAAGCACAAGACCCAGGTCTTTGTGGAACATGAAGGCGATTATTACCGCACCCGGCTCACCCATTCGCTGGAAGTCGCCCAGCTGGCCCGCAGCCTGGCGCGCAGCCTGAAATTGGATGAAGACCTGGCCGAAACCGTGGCTTTGGCGCATGACCTTGGCCACACCCCTTTCGGCCATGCCGGCGAAGAAGCCTTGGCGCTGGTCACCGCCGATATCGGCGGTTTCGATCACAACGCCCACGCCCTGCGGCTGGTGACCAAACTTGAACATCGTTACGCCGATTTCGACGGCTTGAACCTGACTTGGGAAACGCTCGAAGGTCTGGTCAAACACAATGGCCCCATCAAGCCACCCGCACCGGGTCCTATCGCCGGTTTTGACGCGCGCTGGCCGCTGGAGTTGTCGCGCTGGCCCGGACTGGAAGCCCAGGTTGCCGCGCTCGCCGATGATATCGCATACGTCAATCACGATCTGGATGATGGCCTGCGGGCGGGGCTGTTCCGTGTCGGCGATCTGACATCCGCGCCGCTGGCAGGCCCGCATGTGCAGAACGTCATCACCCGCTATGGCGAACTGGAGCTGTCCCGCTTCATTGGCGAAATGATCCGTACCCTGATGAGTGCCTTGCTCGATGATTTGCGCGCCGAAACCACCGCGCGACTGGCGGCGGCACGCCCCGGGTCGGCAGAAGATGTCCGCGCTTGCCCAAATGCGCTTGTGGCGCTGTCGCCCGCCATGATGGCGCAGCTGCGCGCCCTCAAGGCCTTTTTGTCCACCCACATGTACCAGCACCCGCGCGTGATCGCTTCCATGACCCGGGCCAAGGCGGTGATCACTGACCTTTACGAGGCCTTCTGTGCCGATCCGCTTCTTTTGCCGGTCGATTGGGCGGTCTTGTGTGAATCCGGCGCCAAAGGCGGGGTGGTGCGCGACTATATTGCCGGCATGACCGATACTTACGCCCTGGCTGAATATGCCCGCATCTTTGGCACCAGTATCGACTTGTAATTCTGGGCGATGATTCGCGCCCTTTCGGGTGCTAGAATCCCAGCCAGAGATTCGGGAACCTTGAGCCTATGGCCCATTTTGATCGCGGCGTTTACGAACCGGGCGAGGATATCCGCGTGTTCGATGGTTCCGAGGATGACGAAGACGTTGAAGGCTCCCGCCTTCCGCTTCTGATCGTGCTGGCGCTGCTGGTGCTGGCCATGTTCGCCGGCGTGGTCTGGCTGGCCTACACCCAGGGCGTGGCGCGGGGCCGTACCGAAACTCCCGTCCTGACCGCCCAGAATGGACCGGCCCGCGTGGCGCCCCAAAATCCCGGCGGCGCGGCTGAGCCTTACAAGGGCTTCAAGATCTACGAACAGCCCGCTCCGCCCGATGAAGCGGTGGACAACACCACCACGCCCTCGGCCCCGCCGCCTGCTGCGCCCAAGCCTGTTGCCGCGACACCCGCGCCAGCCGCCAAACCTGTTGTCGCCGCGGCTCCGCCGCCGCCCGTTGCCAAACCTGTTGTGACCGCTGCTGCTCCGCCGCCTCCGGCTGCCAAGCCTGTCGCGCCGACCAAGCCCGCACCTGTTGCGGCCACGCCCGGACCGAAACCGGCAGTCAAAGTCGCTGCCGCCACGCCCGCGCCCGCCAAACCTGTGCCGGCACCGGCCAAACCTGCCGCCAGCGTGGTGACCAAAGCTGCTTCGCCGCCGCCTGCTGTCAAAACCGCCGCTGCGTCTGTCCCTGCCGGTCCCGCCACGGGCGCACCGCGTTCCCTGGCGCTGGTTCCGGCCAAGCCCGCAGCCGCGACACCTGCACCCACTGCTGCGCCGGTAGCCAGCGGCGCTTTCACGCTTCAGATCGGCGCGTACAAGAGCCAGGCCGAAGCCCAGGCCGCCTGGAAAGCCTACAAGGCCAAACATTCCGCCTTGCTGGCCGATGCGGTTGACGATGTGCAGCAGGCCGATCTGGGCGACAAAGGCACCTGGTACCGTCTTCGCATCACTGGCTTTCCCAGCAAGGACGTAGCGTCTGCCACCTGCGACCGGCTGAAGACGGACGGAGGCAATTGCTTCCTGGGCAAATGACAAGAAGCCGGGCGATCTATGGCTGCGCCGGGCTTTCGCTGTCAGCGCAAGAGCGTGACTTTTTCCGCCAGACCCAGCCCTGGGGCTTCATTCTTTTCGGCCGCAATATTGAATCCGGCGCGCAGGTCAAAGCGCTGGTGGCGTCTTTGCGCGAAACCGTGTCCGATGCCACGGCCCCAATCCTGATCGATCAGGAAGGTGGCCGCGTCGCGCGGCTGAGGCCCCCGCAATGGAGCGCCCGGCCCCCGGCGGCCCGTTTCGGCGCGCTTTATGCTCAGGATGCCGAACGGGCGCGGGAAGCGACGTATCTCAACGCCCGGCTGATCGCCCATGATCTTTCCAGCCTGGGCATCAATGTGGATTGCCTGCCGGTGTTGGATGTTCCGGTGCCCGGCGCGCACGACATCATCGGCGATCGCGCTTTTGCCCACGATCCGGCCACGGTGATCGATCTGGGCCGGGCGCAAATCCAGGGTCTGATCGAAGGCGGCGTACTGCCGGTGATGAAGCATATTCCCGGGCATGGCCGGGCAGGGGCCGACAGCCATCTGGCGCTGCCCCGGGTCGATGTTCCTGTGGAAACTTTGTCCGCCAGCGATTTTGTCACCTTCCGCAGCCTCAACACCTGTCCAATCGCGATGACCGCCCATGTCGTCTATGATTCGATTGATCCACAGCGGCCTGCCACCACCAGCCCCAAAGTTATTCGGGATGTGATACGCGGTGAGATAGGATTTGACGGGCTGCTGATGTCCGACGACCTGTCGATGCAGGCGCTGGAAGGCCCGTTGGCCTCACGCGCGAAACAGGCGTTGTTCGCGGGCTGCGATGTGGTGCTTCACTGCAATGGCGATTTGACTGAGATGAAAGACGTAGCGAGCGAAGCAAAGGAACTGGACGGGCTCAGCCTCAGGCGGGCGCAGCAGGCGCTGGCCCATCTGGCCGCGTCCCAGCCCGGCTTTGATCCCGCCGCCGCCGAAGCGCGCCTTATCCAGCTTCTGGGGGCGCAGTCATGAGCGCCGCTGGCGAAGCCGGGGATTTCGACAATCTGGAAATTGTCGCGCCCGAAGATTCCCTGATGGTCACGGTCGATGGCTTTGAAGGCCCGCTCGACCTGCTGCTCACTCTGGCGCGCAACCA
>CAIXUE010000131.1 GCA_903922545.1 uncultured Alphaproteobacteria bacterium
AAATTGACCTGGATGGGCGCGGGCCTGGCGGCGAAAATCTCTGTACGCTGTGCGCCGAAATAACCGTTGAGATTGACCAGAATGTCGATCCCATCGTCCGCAATCAGTGCGGCTGCCGCCGCATCGGAAAGATTTGCGATATTGCGGAATTTGCCGAACGCCGCTTCCAGCCGATGGCGGGTGGGGCTGTTGTCGCTGACGCCATTGTCGAAAGCGGTGACCTCAAATTTGCTTTTGTCATGGCATTCATAAAGCCCGGCTGTGAGGTAAGCCGTGGCCTGCTGGCGGAATTCGCCGGACAGATAGCCGATGCGGATTTTTCCGTCTTTCTTTACAGCGCGCCCAGCCGTAACGGTGGAAAAATGTCTTTTGGAATGGATCACAGCGCAGGCCTGCAGATCAGCCGGACTTTCGCTTAAAGCCTAATAAATAAAGGGCTGCACCACTGTTTTGCCCGATCGCACACCGTCATCAAGCAACGCCTTGTCGCGCGCGCGGTCCCGCCAATCGCCGCATTGCATTTTCACATAGACAAGGTCGCCCAGCAGATTTGGCTGACCGGGCTTCAGTGCTACGGCGCGCTCCAGGTCAGACAGCGCTGCGTCAAAATCGCGAAACTCCAGCCAGACCAGATTGCCGCGATGCTGCAGCGCCGCCACGTCATCCGGATCAATCGCCAGCGCCCGGCTGAAGCTTTCGCGCGCCTCGGCGAACCGCTTCATGCTGGTCAGCAGAATGGCGCGATTGGTCCAGGCCCGCGCATAGGCGTTTGGTTTGATCGCCAGCGCCCGGTCATAATGCGCCAGCGCTTCGTCATGCCGTTTGAAGCGGCTGAGGATATTGGCCTTGTTGTGCAGCGCCTCGGCGGAATTGGGCGTCAGCGCCAGCGCCCTGTCGATACTGGCCAGGGCTTCGTCAAAGCGGTTCATTTCTTCCAGCACAACGCCGCGATTGCTCCAGGCTTCGCCATGACCCGGCTTCAATGCCAGCAGCCGGTCAAAATCCGCCAGCGCCGCCGCATGGCGGTTCATTGTCTGAAACAGAGCAGCGCGCTCATTCAGCGCTTCGATAAAATCAGGCTTCAGCGCCAGCACCGCGCCATAAGCCTCCAATGCTTCTTCCGTCCTGCCCCGCTCCGCCAGCAGAATGGCACGGTTGTAGGGTGCGCCGGCGTGATCGGGCTTTGCCGCCAGCGCCTGGTCGAAACTGGCCAGCGCTTCGACATCGCGGCCGCATTGCTTCAGGGCGATGCCGTAATTGACCAGGGCCTCGGCATGGCCAGGCTGGATTGTCAGCGCCGCGCCGATCAGCGCCACCGCCTCGTCATTGCGGCCCTGCTGCAGTTTCAAAATTCCCAAAAGATGACGGGGAAGGAAGGCGTTCGCGTCGGCGGCCAGCGCCTGCCCGTAAAGCCGCCCGGCCTCCTCCAGCCGGCCTTGCTGGTGCAGCCCGATGGCCTGATCGCAAAGGCTTTGCGCGGTCATGGCACGGTTCTATCCGCGCCCCGCGGGGATGGGAAATAGGGCCCTGAAACGCCCGCCAAAATCGGGCTTTTCCGCCAAAAATTGCGGGGTGGACAGGCCCGGGCCAAAAAGCCTATATCCGCCCTCCTCATGACGCGGGGTGGAGCAGTCCGGTAGCTCGTCAGGCTCATAACCTGAAGGTCACAGGTTCA
>CAIXUE010000132.1 GCA_903922545.1 uncultured Alphaproteobacteria bacterium
CGTGCTGACGATATTGTAAGCGATCAGATGCGGCACATGCGATGTCATGGCCAGCACCAGATCGTGATGGGCGATATCCATCACATCAACTTGCGCGCCGCAGGCCTGCCAGAATTTCTTCAAAAGCTGCACGGCTTTCTTGTCGGCGCCCTTGGGCGGCGTGATGATGGTCCAGCGCCCGTCAAACAGGCTGGCGAAACCGGCTTCGGGGCCTGAAAACTCCGTGCCGGCGATGGGATGGGCGGGAATGAAATGCACGCCCTTGGGCACAAAGGGCGCAACGTCCTTCACCACCGCACCCTTGACCGAACCGACATCGGACAGAATGGCGCCCATTTTCAGATTGGGGCCGATCTTTTCCGCCAGCGGCTTATAGGCGCCGACAGGGGTGCAAAGGATCACCAGATCGGCATTCTTGACCGAAGCCGCCGCGCCCCGGCCGATGGTGTCGATAAAGCCGATGGTGGAGGCTTTCTGGCGCACCTCGTCGCTGGCGTCATAGCCGACCACTTCATGCGCCAGCCTGGCGCGCTTGATGGCATGGCCAATGGACGAGCCGATCAGGCCCAGGCCGATGATGGTGACCTTGTTGAACATCATGACGCCATGAAATCCTTCAAAGCGGCCACCACCAGATGATTGGCCTCTTCGCTGCCCACGGTCAGCCGCAGACAGTCGGGCAAGCCATAGCTGGCGACGCCGCGCAGGATAAGGCCGCGCTTGATCAGGAAGGCATCGGCGGCTTCCGCGCTTTTGGCGCCGGGCGCAAAATGCAGCAGCAGGAAATTTCCCGCGCTGTCATCGACCCGAAGACCCATGCTGCGGATTTGCTGCGCCAGCCATTCCCGCCATTTGGCGTTGTAAGCTGCGGCTTTGGCGACATGGTCACGGTCGGCGATGGCAGCAGCGCCCGTGGCCTGCTGCATGGCGGAGGTGTTGAAGGGACCGCGAATGCGGTTCAGCACTTCGCACACGGAAGCCGGACCAAAAAGCCAGCCCAGCCGAAGGCCGGCCAGCCCATGAATTTTCGAGAAAGTGTGGGTCACCACCACATTGCCGGCGGTCTGCGCCAGGGCGATGCCATCGTCATAATCCACGGCATCGACATATTCGGCATAGGCCGCGTCTATCACCAGCAGCACTTCGGCGGGCAAGCCGGCATGCAGCCGCGCCACTTCATCACGCGTCAGATAGGTGCCGGTGGGATTGTTGGGATTGGCCAGGAAGACAAGACGTGTTTTTTGCGTCACCGCTTTGAGCAGCGTATCGACATCCACCTTGATGCCGGTGTTGGTGCGCTTTTCGGGCGCAAGAACCGGCGTGGCGCTGTTGGCGCGGGTTGCGATGTCGTACAGCGCGAAAGCATGCTGGCTGAACAGCGCCTCATCGCCGGGGCGCAGATAAGCATTGGCCAGCATGGTGAGCAGCGGGCCGGAGCCTTCGCCGCCCACAACTATGCGGCCAACATCCAGACCGTAAGCCTGGGCGATGGCGTCGCGCAGTTTCCAGGCGGCGGTGTCGGGATAAATTTCAAGGTCGTGTGCGGCAGCCGTGAGCGCCGCGACCGCCTTGGGGCTGGGGCCCAGCGGGCTTTCGTTGGAGGAAAGCTTCCACACTTTTGCCACGCCGGGCGCGCTGGACCGCCCGCCGACATAAGGCGAGATATCGAGAATGCCGGGCTTTGGCGAAAGCGTCATAAACTCTCCAAAAACGGCGGTATTGATAGTGGGAGGGCCCACTAAAAGCAAAGCAGACCTGCTCTTCGTTGACAGGGGGGCTAGGCCACCTTAGCTAAGCCTGTTCAAGGATTTAACGCATGTCCGAAGCGCCCGAATTCCTGCGTCCCGTCACCGCCCATGCGGCCGACAAAGGCATGACCGTGACTTTCGGGCCCGACCAGCCCCTGAAGCTGGATTGCGGCAAAACCCTGTCGCCCTTCACCGTCGCCTATATGACCTATGGCACCCTGAACGCGGCCAAGAGCAATGCCATCCTGATCTGCCACGCCCTGTCGGGCGATCAATTCGTGGCGTCGGAGCAGCCTGTCACCGGCAAGCCCGGCTGGTGGATTACCCTGGTGGGGCCGGGCAAGCCCATCGATACCGACCGCTTCTTTGTGATCTGCGCCAATGTCATTGGCGGCTGCATGGGTTCGACCGGGCCGGCCAGCATCGATCCCGCGACAGCCCAACCTTACGGCCTGACATTTCCGCTGGTCACCATTCGCGACATGGTGCGCGCCCAGGCGATGTTGGTGGAGCATCTGGGCATTTCAAAATTGATGGCAGTGGTGGGCGGATCGATGGGCGGGATGCAGGCCCTGCAATGGGCGGCGGCGTATCCGGAACGGGTTGGCGCGGTGATGCCCATTGCCTGCGCGGCGCGGCATTCGGCGCAGAACATCGCCTTTCACGAAGTGGGGCGCCAGGCGATCATGGCTGATCCCGATTGGCGGGACGGCAAATATCAACTGGAAGGCACCACGCCATCCAAAGGCCTGGCGGTGGCGCGCATGGCCGCGCACATCACCTATCTTTCGGAAGCGGCGCTGCAGCGCAAATTCGGCCGCAGTTTGCAGAACCGCGAGGCGCTGTCGTTCAAATTCACGCCGGATTTTCAGATCGAATCCTATCTGCATCATCAGGGCGCCAGTTTCGTGGACCGGTTTGACGCCAATTCCTATCTCTACATCACCCGCGCCATGGATTATTTCGACCTGGCTGCCGATTATGACGGCCATCTGGCGAATGCCTTTGGCGCCAATGCGCCGCGCTTCTGCATTATTTCCTTCACCAGCGACTGGCTGTTTCCCACCGCCGAGAACAAATCCATCGCCCATGCCCTGAACGCCGTGGCCGCCAATGTCAGCTTTGTCGAGATCGTGACGGATAAAGGCCACGACGCCTTCCTGCTGGACGAACCGGTGATGTTTGACACCGTGCGCGGCTTTATCAATGCGCTGGCGGAAGCATGAGTGTTCTTCGCCCAGACCTGGCCGCCATTGCGGCGATGATCCGACCCGGCACGCGGGTGCTGGATGTGGGCTGCGGCGATGGCGCGTTGCTGGAACATCTGGTCCGCACCAAAAATGTGGATGGGCGCGGCATTGAACTGTCGCAGGCCAATGTGAACGCCTGTGTGGCGCGCGGGCTCTCAGTCATGCAGGGCGATGCCGACACTGATCTGACGGAATATCCCAGTGGCGCGTTTGATGCGGTGATCCTGTCCAACACCATTCAGGCGACAGAAAAGCCGCGTGTGGTGCTGGATCATCTTTTGCGCATCGGGCGGCGCACGGCGGTGTCACTTCCCAATTTCGGCTATTGGAAAGTGCGCGCGTCGCTGATGATGTCGGGCCGCATGCCGCGTACCAAAAACCTGGATTATTCCTGGTTCGACACGCCCAATATCCATCTTTGCACGCTTGCGGACTTTCTGGACCTGACGCGGGTTTGCGGCGCGGCCGTGGTGGAAGCCCATGCCCTGAATGAAAAGGGCGAAACGCGGCGGATGCAGCCTGATGCCTGGGGGCCAAACCTTTTGGCGCCGGGCGCGATATTTCTTATGAAAAAAATCTAGTTTTCGGGACCGACCGGATTGAGCCGCGCCGGGCGCGCGCCCGATGGCGCGGTGGCCGCGGGGCCAACCGGCGCGTAAAGCGATTTTGTCGCCTCCACCAGATGCACGCCGCCCAGGCGGGGATAAAAACGGGCGCCAAAACGCTCCCACCCCGCGCCGGTGCCGACCAGGGTGCGGGAATCAATCGGCGGCACATAGAGCGCACGGTCCCAATAGACCGGCTCGAACAAGACGCCGCGCAGCAAGGCATCCAGTTCGCGGCGGGAAAAGGGCCGGCCATGGCCGAAGGGTGAGGATTCCAGCTGCGCCCAGAGACTGGCGCGGTTGGGAACGACCAGCAGCAATTTTCCTTCCGGCGCCAGGATGCGCCAGAGCTGACGCAGCAGGGGGCGAAGCGAATCCGCCCCCTCCAGGCCATGCACCACCAGCACCCGGTCGAAAAACGCATCGGGGAAGGCTAGGGCGTCTTCTTCAACCAATGCGGTCAGGCATTTGCTGCCCGGCCAGGCAGTGACGCCCATATGGGCGGGCATGGCGGCGACGCCGCGTTCAGCCTCCAGCAGGAAAGGCCGCAGATAGGGCATGGCATAGCCATAGCCAAGAACGCGCAGGCCTTCGACATTGTGCCAGATCTGGCGCAGCCGGCGCAGCAGGATGCGCCGCGCCACGGCGCCCAGATGGCCGTCATAAAAACCGGCAAGCTCGCGGACATAGAGCTGCATGGCCTTAAGGGGTAATGCCAGATGCGTTGCCATTCAACGCCGGTCCTGCCAGCCTCACCAAAAAAGGAGTTTCCATGGCGCTGGAAATCGTGGTCGTGCCCTGCCTGAGCGACAATTACGCCTATCTGGTCAAGGCACAGGATCAATGCGCCGTGGTGGACCCGTCCGAGCCGGGGCCGGTGACGGCGGCGTTGAAGGCGCGGGGCTGGCAGCTGACCCATATCCTGAACACCCATCATCATTTCGATCACACCGGCGGCAATGTCGCCCTGAAGGAAGCGTTCGGCGCCAAGGTGGTGGGGCCGGGCAAGGACGCGGCGCGCATTCCCGGGCTTGATATCGGGGTTGAGGAAACGGGCGGCTGGGAATTCGCGGGACTGAAAGTGGGCGTGCTGGAAGTGCCCGCCCATACGAAGGGCGCGATCACCTTTGTGATCGACGGCAATGCTTTTACCGGCGACACACTGTTCGCCATGGGTTGCGGGCGGCTGTTCGAGGGCGATCCCGCCATGATGTGGGCCAGCCTGTCGAAGTTGATGACCCTGCCGGATTCAACCGCGATTTATTGCGGCCATGAATATACCGAGAATAATGGCCGCTTTGCGTTGACGCTGGAGCCGGGCAATGCCGCGCTTCAGGCGCGGATGAAAGAGGTGCGTGGCGCGCGGGCCAAAGGCGCGACCACCATGCCGTCGAATATGGGACTGGAAAAATCCACCAACCCGTTCCTGCGGGTGGCTTCACCGGAAATCCGCAAGACACTGGGCATGGAAAAGGCCGGTGATGTCGCCGTGTTCGGCGAGATCCGGCGGCGAAAAGACAGTTTCTAGTTGCCGTCTTTCTTCTTGGAATCGTCGCTGCTGGGGAATGGCGCGGTGACAATGGCGCCGGCCACATCGGCTGTGGTGCTGACCACGGTGGTGGTGACATCAACCGCCGTGGACGCCACGGTATAGACGGCGCAGCCCGAAAGGCTGAGGCCCGTGGCAAGAATGGCGGCAGCGGTGATAAAGGCGCGCATGAAGTTCCCCTTTGACGGGGATAGCTTATACTGAAGCTGGTCAAGCAAATCCTAACCGGAAGATGACATGGCGGGCTTTCAGACGCTTTTTCCCACGCGGCTTTACAGCGCAAGGCTGAAACCGGTGTCCGATTTGGCACAGACGTGCCTGGCCATCGCCGCCGAAGACAAGGCAGGCCAGCGCTGGGCCAAGGATCATGACTATGGCGGCTATACGTCTTATGCCTCGCTGAACGACTTGCCGATGCGGGCCACGGTGTTTGCCGAACTGGAACGGGCCATCGCCAAACATGTGGCAGCGTATGCGCGCAAATGTGAATTCGACTTAGGCGCACGGAAACTGAAACTCGACAGCCTCTGGATCAATGTGATGGACAAGGGCGCAATTCATCCGCCGCATATCCATCCTCATTCCGTCATCAGCGGGACTTATTATGTGACCGCGCCACCGCGCAGCGGCGCGATCCGCTTCGAAGACCCGCGCCTTGGCCTTCTGATGGCCGCGCCAGCGAAAAAGAAAAACGCCCGCGCCGAGAACCGGACATTCGTGGACGTGACGCCCAAAGCCGGGCTGCTGCTGTTATGGGAAAGCTGGCTGCGCCATGGTGTGCAAGCCAATGGCGCCA
>CAIXUE010000133.1 GCA_903922545.1 uncultured Alphaproteobacteria bacterium
CAGTTGCGCGAGCAGTCACAGAATGTCGAATGAGCGCCGGCCAGAAAAAGTGGGAGGAGCGCAGCGACGAACCGGTTTTTCGTTCGGCCGCGCGACCAAAATATGAGTGAGATCGTAAGACGCGGCTTGATGCTGGTGCTGTCTTCGCCTTCGGGTGCGGGCAAGACCACCTTGTCGCGCCGGTTGCTGGAATCTGATCCCGCCATCAGCATGAGTGTGTCGGTTACCACCCGCCAGCCCCGCAAAGGCGAGGAAGAGGGCAAGGATTATTTCTTTGTCTCCCCCAGCATGTTTGAAGGCATGGTGAAGGGCAGTGCTTTTCTGGAGCACGCCACGGTGTTCGAGAACAGTTACGGCACGCCCAGGGAGCCGGTGATGCTGGCGCTGGCGGAAGGCAAGGACGTGCTGTTCGACATTGACTGGCAGGGCACCCAGCAGCTGCGCCAGCAGGCGGGCGATGACCTGGTGAGCATTTTCGTGTTGCCGCCCAGCCATGACGAACTGGAACGGCGGCTCAGGGCCCGCGCCCAGGATTCCGAAGCGGTGGTGGCCGCGCGCATGGCCCGGGCCGGCAATGAGATCAGCCATTGGGCCGAATATGACTACGTGGTGGTCAATGACGACCTGGACGCCGCGCTGGAAAAGATCAAAACCATTTTGGCGGCGGAGCGCATGAAGCGCGGACGCCAAACCGGTGTAACGGCGTTCGTCAACAAGCTAATCAGCTAGCGCGCGGGCGAGAGCCGCGAACTGCTTGACGTCGAGTTGTTCGGCGCGGGCGGTGGGGTCAATCCCGGCTTTTTCCAGCAAGCCTTCTCCCCCCAGGCTTTTCAGGCTTTGGCGCAGCATCTTGCGGCGCTGGCCGAAAGCGGCGGCGGTGACACGTTCCAGGTTTGCGAGTGTGCAGGGCGCCACCGGCTGGGGCAGGGGTTCCAGCCGCACGATGGAGGATGTCACCGAAGGCGGCGGCACAAAGGCGCCGCGGTTCACGTCAAACAGGATTTTGGCCTTGGTGCGCCAGCCCGCCAGCACCGAAAGGCGGCCATAATGTTCACTGTCCGGTTTGGCGATGATGCGTTGGGCCACTTCCTTCTGAAACATAAGTGTCAGGCTGGACCAGAAGGATGGCCAGGTTTCGCTGGACAACCATTTGATCAGCAGAGCCGTGCCGACATTGTAGGGCAGGTTGGCGGCGATGTGGGCGCCTTTGGGCAGGATTGCGGTTTCATCCATTTCCATGGCGTCGGCTGAGATGACTTCCAGCTTGCCAGGCCAGGCGGCGGCGATATCGGCCAGCGCCGCCAGGCAGCGCTGATCCCGTTCCACCGCGATGACTTTGGCGGCGCCCTCCATCAAAAGGGCGCGGGTGAGGCCGCCGGGGCCGGGGCCGACTTCATAGATGACGGCGTCTTTTGCGCCCGCGGCGCGGGCGATCTTTCGCGTCAGATTGAGGTCGAGCAGGAAGTTCTGGCCCAGGGATTTTTTTGCCGCCAGGCCGTGTGCCGCAATCACGTCCCGCAAGGGAGGGAGATTGTCGTTATCCATCGGCTCTGCGATCCGCCATATCCGCCGCCATGCGGATGGCAGCGATCATGCTGCGGGCGTCGGCCTTGCCCTTGCCGGCAATGTCGAAGGCGGTGCCATGGTCGGGCGAGGTTCGCACAATGGGCAGGCCTAACGTGACATTCACCCCGTCCCAGAAGCTGAGGGTCTTGATCGGGATCAGGCCCTGGTCGTGATACATGGCCAGCACCGCGTCATAGGCGCCGCGCGCTTCATCGTGAAACAGGGTATCTGCCGAATGCGGCCCGGTGACATGCAGGCCTTTGGCGCGGAGCGCGGCGATGGCGGGCGCGATAATCGCTTCTTCCTCGCCGCCCAGCACGCCGTCTTCGCCGGCATGGGGGTTGAGCCCGGCCACCGCCAGTCGGGGATGGGCGATGCCGAAATCGCGCGCCAAGGCGTCAAGAATGATCTGGGCTGTGGCGATAATGCCGTCGGCGGTGATCAGCCCTGGCACCCGGGCCAGCGGCACATGAATGACCAGCGGCACCACCCGCAGCTTGTCGCTGGCCAGCATCATCACGGCGCGTTTGGTCCCGCTGAGGGCGGCCAGAAATTCGGTATGGCCGGGATGGGGAAAGCCCGCGCCCGCCAGCACCGCTTTGTGGATGGGGGCGGTGACAAGGGCTGCGGCTTCACCGGCAAGGCAGGCTTTCACAGCGATCTCGATCGCCTCAATCACCGCTGGGGCGTTGGCAGAGCTGGGCTTGCCGGGCAGGGCGTTGACGGATGCTTTGGTGGCGATCAGCGCATCTTTGCGGGTGGCGAAGACAGTGGCATCGCCCACCAGCTTCAAAGGATGGTCGCCGATTTTACCGTCCAGCGCGGTGAAAGCAGCCAGCGCCACTTCCGGACCGATGCCGGAAGGCTCGCCCATGGTAATTAGTATTGGAAGGTTATTCATTGGTCGCGCGGCCTACGGAAAACCGTTCCGGGCGCTGCGCGCCCTCCACACTTTTCCTGGCCGTCGCTCCGTTACCGGACTTCGACATCGGCGTCGCGCTTGAGATCGCGCATATAGCGCTGCGCCAGGGCCGAGATCTGCTGGTCGAACAATTCCGCCTCAACCTGGTCGCGGGTCGGCACGGCAAAGACGTGCTGTTCCTCAATCCGCTTGTCGCAGCGGGCGATCAATTCGACGCCGGCATCCGACAGCACGGGCAGGGTGGTTTCACCCGGATGGGTCGTGGCCAGGGCTTTCTGGATGTCGGGCGCCAGGTCGGCGGGCTTCATGGTGCCCAGATCCATATAGACCGAGCCCTTCATTTTTTCGGAAAGAACCTTCAGGGCGTCGCAGCCATTGAAGGCGGCGCGGATCTGCATGGCGGCCTGCATCGCGCCATCGGTGTATTCCTTGGGGGGATTGACGCCCAGGGGCAGCAGCAGTCGGGCCAGCGCCAGGCTGGCATTGGGATCGGTTGCGGCGGTGGGAATGGCGGTGATCTTGGTGCCCGCCGGTTCCTGGCGGCCCTGCAGATACAGAATGAAATAGCCGCCGGCCGAACGGATGGGGCTGGACAGATCGCCGGTGGTCATTTTCTCCAGCGCGGCGTTAAGTTCGGGCGCCAGCTGTCCGTCAAACACCCAGCCGATGGCGCCGCCCCGCGCCGCCGCCGGATTCTGGCTGACCTGATGGGCCATGGCGTCGAAACGGGCGCCGCCCTTGATCTGCTCGATGATGTCTTGCGCATTCTTGAACACGGCGGCATCGGCTTGCGGGTTTGACACCGGCAGGAAGATTTCGCTTACCGCAAAGTGCGGACGGTTGGCGCCGTCCACCTGGCGCATATATTCGGCGTCAATCTGGGCGGGGGTGATGTTCACCCGGTCGGCATATTCGTTCTGCACCGTTTTCTGCCAGGCGATCTGGGCGGTGATCTGGGAACGCAGCGCCAATTCGCTGGAGCCGGCCTGGGCCAGAACGCCGCGCAACTGATCGATATTGATCTGGTTCTGGTCCAGCAGCGCATTGACCGCCTTGTCCACTTCGGTGGGGCTGACGGTGATGCTTTTCTTCTGCGCTTCCTGCAGGCGGATTTTTTCGTCTTCCAGATCCTGCAGGCGGGCGATGCGGATTTTCTTCAGATCATCGGCGCTGGGCTGCAGATTGTTGACGGCGACGAACAGCGCCACGCGCTGGCGCAGTTCGAAGTCGGAAATGGATTCGTCATTCACCGTGGCGGCGATGCCGTCGGTGTCGTCCACATTGGCCTTGTCGGTGGCGTCGATGGTCGGCGCCAGCGCGGCGACCGCGGTGTTGGCGGAGGCAGGCGCGGCGGCGGCCGACGGAGCCGCGCTGGGCGCAGCGGCAGTGCTTGTTGCCGGCGCGGCGGTGGGCGGGGTGGCATCCTGGGCTTGCAGCGGCATGGCCGCGCTCAAAAGCCCGGCGGATACCAGCAGCAGGGTTTTTGCGATGCGTTTCTTCAATTTCGTATTCCCGTTCCGGTCCGTCTTCACGGACTGGCGCGCCGATCCAACAATGCCCCTAACCCGCTGCACAGAATAAGGATTTTAGCGCGCCGATCAAGGCCGCGCGCGCCCGGGATTACGGATGGCTGGAGGAATTGAAGACGTTTTTGGGGAACAGGCTGAAGGGTTGCACCGGCTGATCCCCGGTTTTCAGGGAAAAACGCAGGACCACCGAGGTGGAGGGCGGAACGCCCAAAATCGCGTCAAAGGTATATTTGCGCCGGTAGGCCAGGGAGATCGCCAGGCATTCATCTTCGTAACCCAGGCCATATTCGGTATCGAGCATCTGGCCGGCTTCCAGGTCGCGCTCGATGGCGGCGAAAGCCTGCCAGTTCTGGTAAAAATTGATGTCGGCCTGGGCGTTGATCTGTTCACGGCTGGGCAATCCTTCGGTCACTTCCGCGACAGGCAGGCGCAGATAGCTGATCTGAAGCGAGGAGCGGCCATAGGAGGCGGTAATGTAATCTTCATGCCGCTGGATCGAACCGTTCTGCGGATCGAAATCCATCCGGTCGGTGAAGTCGATATGCGGGAATTTCACCGTCACCCGCCCCACGATATCGGAATCCTTGTTGGTGTTGCCGGTGAGCGCCGAGAAAACCGGATCGGGCTTGAGGCGATAGGTCTGGCCGATCAGGCCCTGGATTTCGCCGCCCGTGAACAGCGCGTCGCCGATGAAACCGACATTGGCGCGCGGTCCGCTTTCCACCAGGTAATAGCCGGGGAACTGGTTGAAGCTGAAAATATTATTGTCATCCAGTTCAAAGCTGTTGGTGTCCTTGATCGGCAGGCCCGAAGGATTGCCGCCATAAGGCTGGGCGATGAATTGCGCCAGCGGCTCCAGCAGATAGGAACGGCCGGCGCCGCCGCTGGCGATGAAAGGCCAGCGCCAGTCCAGCGCCACATAGGGAATGCCGCGGGTGAAGGAAAAGCTTTTGGTCGGCACGTTCGGGAAATCCGCCACGTCATTGTTCTGCAGGTGATAGAAATCGCCGCGCGCATCGGCCACCAGGGTCCAGAGCTGGCCGCCGCCGAAAATCATGGGCACGCGCCAGTCCATCTGGCCGGTGACGCGCTGGCTGTCGGGCCCTTCGCTGCGCGCCAGCGAGGCGCTGGTGAGATCAAAGCGGAACTGCCCGCCGAAGATGTTGTTGCTGGGGATATAGTTGAAATCCACTTCCGGCAGCACATAGGGGATGGTGCGCTGATTGTCGGTGGAGCGCAGGCCCTGGAAATAATAACCGGTGATGAAAAAGCGGCTGCGGCCGAAATCGTCTTCCACGAACAGGTCGTTCACCAGCCGGTCGAGATAGGAAATATCGTAGAAGCGCATATAGCCGGCATTGTTGGTGAGCTGGGCGTCAAAGCCGGTGCGCCAGGTGTCGTCGATGCCGATGCGGCCCGAGCCGAACAGATGATCGTAGAATTGGGACTTGCCGGCCGGGCCGCTGAGGCCGCCTTCGGGATTGTCGGCAACGGAGCCCTGCAACCACAAACCGCCATCATTCCAGCGGGCGCGGTATTCGCTTTCCAGCAATTCGCCGCCCATGGTTGAGAATTGCGGCGCCAGGGTCAGGTCGTTGGTGGGCGACAGAGCGATATAATAGGGAATGCGCGCTAAATAGCCGATCTTGGTGGAATTGCCGACGTCAGGCGCCAGAAAGCCGCTGGCATATTTCACCGTGGGATCAGGCTCGGTGAGGATGGGCGTGTACAGCACCGGCACGCCCAGCAAATCCACGGTGGCATCGGTGAAGTGAATGCGGTGGGTGTTCTGGTCATAGACGACGCGCTCGGCCTTGACTTGCCAGAGGGGTGTGCGCTGGCCGGGCTTGTCGCAGATTTTGCAGGGGCTGTAGACCGAATTGTTGGCGATGACGAAACGGTCCTGCACGCGCTGGGCGTTGACCGCGGCCAGCCGCCCATTCTTGCCGATCAAGGCGCCGAAGCCGGCCAGTGCGCCGTCGCGCATATGGTCGGTCAGCACGACATGGTCGGCGAAGGCGACATTGCCCTTGGTGTCGGTGATGCTGACATGGCCGTTGGCGGTGACTTTGTCACTGTCCTGGTCGTAAACGACATTGTCGGAATCCAGGATGCGGCCTTCATCCACGATCTCGACATGACCCTGTGCGGTCACGCTGTGCGCCCCGCCATCATAGATGATCTGGTCGGCCTGCAGCAGGATCGGGGTTTTGTCTTTCACGCCGCCGGCGTTTACGGGCGCGGCAGCTTTGAGCGCAGCAGGCACCTGTGCCTGCGAAGCCCCGAGGGGGCTGAAAACCGCAAGCGGCAGAAGCGCGGCGGAAAGAAGAAGCCGGCGCCTCATCCATCCTCCTGATTGAAGACCAGCGTCATGCCGATAAAGATGGAAGCGATGGCGGGCGCGCTGGCGGCCAGCAGAATGGGCAGCGCGCCGGACTGGCCCATCACCTGGGTCATGTCGCTGAAGAAATAGACCCCGAAACCGCAGGCGGCGCTGAGCAGGATCACCCGCACGATGCTGCCGCCGCGCGCCGAATGCAGCGAGAAGCTGGCGGCCATGAACACCATGGCGGCGAACAGGATGGGCAAGGCATAGAGCGTGTAGAGATAAAGTTCGTAGCGCACCGCCGAAAAGCCGGCGGCCTGGGCGGCGCGGATGAAGCCGGGCAGGTCCCAGAAGGACATGGCGTCGGGCGAGGTGGAAATTTCCTGAATCTGCGCCGGGTTCAGTGTGGTGGGCAGGGCGAAGCTGGAATAATGTTTTGGCGAGCCCGCTGCGCCGGAGACATAAGCGTCGGACAGCATCCAGACATTTTCGCCCAGCTGCGCGGATTTGGCGTCGATGCGGCCAACGAATTTGTCGTTGGCGCCATAGCGGAACACGATCACATCTTCCAGATGTTCGCCCTGGTCGGCGACATGCAGGGCATGGATCACCGATTGCTGGCTTTCATCGCCCTGGCGCAGCCACAGCCCGTTCTGGGACACCGAAAGCTGCGAGGCTTCGCCCTTGATGTAGCGCGCTTCCAGTCCGGCGAATTCGGTGAACATGCGCGAGGAAAGCGGCGTGAAGGCTGTCACCGCCACCACGCCGATCAGGGTCGCCACCGCCAGAGGCGGCAGCATGAAATCCCAGGCCGAGACGCCCGCGGCGCGCGCCGCCACAAGTTCCTGGCTGCGCGACAGGCGCACAAACGTAAAGACGCCGCCCAGCAGAATGGCAAAAGGCATCATCTTCTGGCCCAGATCGGGCAATTGCAGGACCGCCATGCCGACCACCACGGCGGTTGAGACATCATGGCCGGCGGTGCGGTTGAGCAGATCGACGATATCGATGGAAAAGGCGATCGCCAGAAAGCCGGTATAGACCACCGCGACGCCCAGAAAGAATTGCAGCGCCAGATAGCGATAGAGAGTCCAGGACCAGCTCATGCCGTAGCCTCGGTGTGGCGCGGCGTGCGCGATGCGGGGCTGTACCCCATCAGCACGGCAAGGGCCAGAGCCGTGCCCACCAGCGGGACGATATAGAAAAGCGGAAACAGCGCCGGGTGGCTGGAGGCGGGGCCGGTGAGGCCATAGCCGGTGATGCGGAGCAGGATCGCGGCCAGCGATGCGGTGACAAGACGCCGGGCCAGAGCGCCGCGCTGGCGCCGGCCGCGCAGGATGGTGGCCATGGCGATCATCGCGAAGCCCAGGCAGTAAAGCGGTTGGGAGAGGCGGTTATGCGCTTCGGCCGCCCAGCCATTGCGGATTTGCGGGGTGACGCCCGCGGTTTCCGGCGGATTGAGAAGCTCGCCCAAAAAACGTTCGGGCGTACGGCGCAGGGTCAGGCGGGCGGGACCGGCGAATTGATTGAGATCATAGGTGTAGCTTTTGAAAGTCAGCACCGAAAGCTGCGCGCCTGACAACGCGGTTTGCTCCACCGTGCCGTCATACATTATCAGGCGGTTGCCGGCCGGCGTCTGCGCCAGGACGCCGCGCTGGGCGATATAGGTGATGGGGCGTCTGGTGTCGCGATTGTCGTGCACCAGAATACCGCTGATCTGTCCGTTGTTGCCCATCTGGCGGATGAAGACAGTGAGGCCCTTGGCGGGTGTTTCGAATTCGCCGGCATTGATCAGCGCGGCGCCGATATCGGTGCGAATGTCCAGTTCCTTGGCCGCCAGCGCGCGCTGGCCCAGGGGCGCCAGCCACAGAGCGCAGATCCAGGTGATGATCATCACGACCGTGGCGGCGGCGAAGACGGGACCGGCAAGCTGGCGCTGGCTGAACCCGGCGGACGCCATCACCACAAGTTCGCTGTCGCTGTTCAGCCGGGACAGGGCGATCAGCAGGCCGCAGAAAAACGCGATGGGCAGGATGATGACCACCAGGGTGGGGAGCAAAAGCGTGGTGAGATAAAGGAAAGTGGGGGCGGACTGGCCCTGGTTGATCACCAGCACCAGCAGCGACGGGAACTGGGTCAGCCAGACCACGCAGGTCATCAGCAGGGTGAGCAGCCCCACCGGCCCCAGAAGCTGGCCCAGGACATAACCCGACAATTGCGGCAGCCAGAAGCGGCGCGCACCATTTTCGGGCCTATGGGCAGGCGTCTGTCGCATGGCCTTTCGCAGGGTTGAGGATTCGACCTAAACTAGCATCGCTGTTCGGCTTTCCGCCAATCGGCATTTCACGGGATGGGAGCGATTTCATGCAGATTTCCTTTGCCGCGGGCCCGGCCCGGCTTGCATTGGGCAGCTGGGTGGTCGGGGCGGCCGAAGGCGGCGCGTTGCTGCCGGCGGCGGCCCGGGCGGACAAGGCCTGTGGCGGCGCCCTGTCGCGGGGGCTGAAAGTCTCGCGCTTCAAGGGCAAATCGGGGGAGATGCTGGAAATGCTGGCGCCCGCAGGCCTTGCGGTCTCGCGCCTGATCCTGGTGGGGCTGGGCAAGCCCGAGGCGCTGAACGGCAGCCAGCTGGAAAATATCGGCGCCGGGATTGTGAAGAAATTGCAGGGTCTGGGTGAGACATCGGCCACGTTCGAGATCGATGTGCCCAAGGGCGCGAAAATCAAAAGCGCCGAGGCCGCGGCGCATCTGGCCTTTGGCGCCAGGCTGCGCAGCTATGCGTTCGAAAAATACCGTACCAAGAATCTGGATGAATATAAAAAGCATCTGACGGAAATTCGCGTCACCGTGCCCGAAGCGGCGGCGGCAAAGCGCGCCTATGCCGGTCTTGGCGCGGTGGCGGACGGAATTTTCCTGGCGCGCGATCTGGTCAATGAGCCGCCCAATGTTCTTTACCCCGAGGAATTCGCGCGGCGGGTGAAGGCGCTTTCCAAAAGCGGTCTGAAAGTCGAAGTGTTGGGCGAAGCCGAAATGAAGAAGCTGGGCTTTGGCGCGCTTCTGGGCGTGGGCCAGGGTTCGGCGCGCGACAGCCAGCTTGTGGTGATGCAATGGAATGGCGCGCCCAAGAAGAAAGGTGCGCCGGTCGCGTTTGTCGGCAAGGGCGTATGTTTTGATTCCGGCGGCCTGTCGCTGAAGCCCGGTTCGGGCATGATGGGCATGAAAGGCGATATGGGCGGTGCCGCGGCCGTGACCGGTGCCATGCTGACGCTGGCGGTTCGCAAGGCCAAGGTCAACGCCGTGGGCGTGATCGGGCTGGTGGAAAATATGCCGGGCGGCGATGCGATACGGCCGGATGATGTGCTGACGTCGCTGTCGGGCCAGACCATCGAAGTCTTGAACACCGATGCGGAAGGCCGGCTAGTGCTGGCCGATGCGCTCACTTATACGCAGCGCCGTTTCAAGCCGAAGTTCATCATCGATCTGGCGACGCTGACGGGCGCGATTGTGCAGGCGCTGGGCTTTGAACATGCCGGCGTGTTCGCCAATGACGACAAGCTGGCCGAGCGGTTGGCGGATGCGGGCAAGCTGACGGGCGAACGGGTGTGGCGCCTGCCGCTGGATCCTTTCTATGACAAGATGATCCGCTCCAAGATCGCGGATGTGAAGAATATCGGCGGCGCCAATTCCGGCTCCATCACCGCGGCGCAATTCCTCAAACGCTTCGTGGATGAGGGCACGGTGTGGGCGCATCTGGATATCGCCGGCGTGGCCTGGCAGGACGGCGAGCAGAAAGTGCAGATTCCCAGCTGGGGCACGGGCTGGGGTGTGCGGCTGCTCAACAAGCTGGTGAAGGACCATTATGAGGCGTAGTCGCGGTTGCCGAAGGCAACAAAATGGTCCAGTGGACCATTTTGAGCGACGAGCGCCGCGCG
>CAIXUE010000134.1 GCA_903922545.1 uncultured Alphaproteobacteria bacterium
CGCGGCGCGCTCTATGGCATCGTCATCGCCCCGCTTACGGGTGCCTTTCATGGGCCGGGCGCGGATGAAGCCCTTTTCGATTTCAAAAAACAGTTCGGGCGACAGGCTGGCGATTTGCTGTGTCCCGGTATCGAGAAAGGCGCAATGCTTTGCTCCAGCGGCGGCGCGCAGGCGCTCGTACAAGGCATAAGCATCGCCGGCAAAAGCGAAGCCGGCGCGGAAGCTCAAATTGGCCTGATAGATATCGCCCGCCGCGATGGCATCTTTTACGGCGGCGAAACGGGCGCCATACGCAGCTTCATCCCACTCTGGCATGAGCGGGCCCACATAGCTGCGCGACGGTTCGTGCGGCGGCAGCGAAACCGGCGCGGCATAGATGCCGAAGAGGATCAGAGGCGTGGCGGATTGCGGCAACAAGCCGGCCAGCCGCGGCTCCAACGCGTAACCCAGTTCATAGGAAAAGGCGCCGGCCAGCCATTTGCCTTACTGGCGCGCGGCCTGGAGCGCCGCCAAGGCGGCAGGCACATCCCTGGCCGTATCGGCGCGTATGACGGCGCGCGGGCCGGCGAAAGCCAGCCGTTTGTCCTGGAAATCAAGGATTACGCGCATGGCGCTTTGTGCCCGGCTTTAGGCCCCCGGGAAACATGCAACCAAAAGTTGTATTGCCGGTCTTGAAACAGAACAAATTCGCACCACTTTTCAGGAGTGAAGTTTGGTGCCCAGGAGGGGCCAGACGCGTTTAGGGAACATAAGGCCGCTCGAAAGGAGGGTCAGCCATGACGGATAATTTTGAAAATCTCGAGAACGTCCGCAGCCGCTTTGCCTATATCAAGCCCACAGGCAGCGATGAAGCGCATCGGCTGGGCCTCATTCCGGCCCATATCGATTTGCCAAAGGATATGAAGCTTTACGTACTGCATGCCGAGGATGGCAGCGTGCTGGGCTTTACCGATGCCTATGCCTCGGCTTATGGCGCGGCTGTCGAGAATGAATTGACGCCGGTGAGTTTGCACTGAAGGCAGGTTCGTTGGTTGAGAATTGAAAAGCCGGAGGCGATGCCTTCGGCTTTTTTGTTTGCTCGCTTCGCTCGCGCTGGATGGGCGGGTCAAGCCCGCCCATGGCGGTTATAGGTGCTTCCGGCTTTTTTGTTTGGGCGTTAAGGTGATCCCTCACGGAGGATTTCCATGCGCGCCATGATGTTCGGAATTTGCCTGTTGCTGCTGGCCGGCCCTGTCATGGCACAAGATCAGCCTGCTGCCCCCGCGGATGCGCCAGCCCCTGCCCCCACCGATCAGGCGGCGCCAGCGGCACCCGCCGATCAGCCCGCACAGGCGCAGGAGATTGTGCTGCCGCCGGCCCCCGAACCCACCATTCCCGCCATGACGGGGCCGCAGATCGTGATCGCGACCGGTTTTGGCGACATCACCCTGCAGCTGGACGCGGTGCGCGCGCCCAAGACCACGGCCTGGATCCTGCGCTATGTGAAGGCCAAGCATTATGACGGCACGGTATTCTATCGCGTCGTGAAAGGCGCGTTGATCCAGATGGGTAGCTGGGATGCGCGCGGCGTGGGCCGCCCGGATTTGCCGGGCAAGCTGCCGCTGGAATCCTCCAACGGGCTTTCCAACATTCGCGGCACGGTGGGACTGGCGCGCCAGGAAGAGCCGGACAGCGGCGGGCCGGATTTCTTCATCAATGTGGCCGATGAATCCCCGCTGGACGCGGCCAAGGACATGCCGCCCAACACCACCGGCTATGTCGTGTTCGCCAAGGTGATTTCCGGCATGGATATCGTGGACCGCATCAACGCCCTGCCCACCGGCGAGGGCGGGCCGATGCCGGGCCAGGGGCCGATCAATCCGGTGCTGATCAGCAAGGTGACCATTGTGCCGGGCACGGACAATACGCCCGCGCCGGCCGCAAAGCCGGTGGCGAAGAAGGCGCCAGCAAAAAAGAAGTAGCCTTAAGCCGCCTGAGAGGCTGAGCCGAGATCGGTGAGGATCGCGTAGATCGCTTCGGCGCTGCGGGCGGTGCGGAGTTTTTCCACCGCCTGCTGGTTGCGCAACAGGCGCGAGACGCGCGCCAGCGCCTTGAGGTGATCGGCGCCCGCGTCTTCCGGCGCCAGCAGCATGAACACCAGATCGACGGGCTGGCTGTCCACCGCTTCGTAATCAATGGCCGGTTCCAGGCGCGCGAAGACGCCGGTGATTCCGGTGGCGCCCGCCATGCGGCCATGCGGAATGGCGATGCCGGAACCGACGCCGGTGGTGCCAAGGCGCTCGCGTTCAAACAGGGTTTCGAAAATGCGCTTTTCCGGCAGCCGCGTTTGCAGCGCGGCGCGCGCCGCCAGTTCCTGAAGCAACTGCTTTTTGTTCTGCGCTTTCAGTGAAAGAATCACCGCTTCGGGAACAAGCAGATCGGAAATATTCATTCTGTATCCACTGGAAACGGGCGGAAAACTCTTACGCCCAAGCCCCGCAAATGCGGACGAAAGCCCCAAAAGCGGCGGTTCAATAGGCCCGGACTTCGTTAAAGTCAACGTGGCCGCAAAGCGGGGAATACTTGACTTTCAGCGATAGGCGGCTTCAGCGCCGCCCTTGATGCGCCGGCGTTCCACGGACGAAGGAATGCGCATGGCTTCGCGGTATTTCGCCACCGTGCGGCGCGCGATATTCACGTCATCCGCCGTTAAAAGCGAGACGATACGGTCGTCGGAAAGAATCTCGACGCCCTCTTCTTTTTCGATCATTTCGCGAATGCGGTCGCGCACCGCTTCGGCGCTGTGCGATTCGGCGCCGTTCACCGCCTGGATCGAGGCGGTGAAGAAATATTTCAGTTCGAAGACACCGCGCGGCGTGGCGATATATTTGTTGGAGGTGACGCGGCTGACGGTCGATTCGTGCATCAGGATCGCGTCGGCGATGGTGCGCAGATTGAGCGGGCGCAGGTGCCGCACGCCATGGGTGAGGAACGCGTCCTGCTGGCGCACGATTTCGCTGGAGACTTTCAGGATGGTGCGGGCGCGCTGGTCGAGGCTTTTGACCAGCCAGTTGGCGTTGTTGAGGCAATCGGCCAGGTAATTCTTGGAATCCTTGTCGCGGGCGCCCTTGTTGACCTTGGCGAAATACTGGTTGTTGACCAGAAGGCGCGGCAGCGTGTCGGTGTTCAATTCCACCAGCCAGCCGCCATCGGGCCCGACGCGCACAAACACATCCGGCACCACGGGGGTCACGCGTTCGGTGCCGAAGGCCAGACCCGGCTTGGGATTGAGGCCGCGGATTTCGGCGATCATGTCGGCGATATCTTCGGCATCCACACCGCAGGCCTGGGTCAGCTGGGCCATGTCGCGGCGGGCCAGCAGATCAAGCCGGGACATCAAGGCCTGCATGGCCGGATCAAAACGGTCGCGCGCCTTCAGCTGCAGCGAAAGACATTCGGCCAGATCGCGGGCGCCCACGCCCACCGGATCAAAGCCTTGCACCACGCCCAGCACGGCTTCGACATCTTCGATGTCGGTGCCCAGGCGGGCGGCGAGTTCGGCCAGGTCGGCGCGCAGATAACCGGTTTCATCGATCGCATCGATCAGCGCCATGCAGATCAGCCGGTCGTCCTCGGTCAGCGCGGCGATGGAAACCTGTTCCTCAAGATGGCCCTTGAGGGTGGCTTCCTGGGCGATGGAGGATTCAAAGCCATCTTCGTCGCCTTCAAAACTGCCGCCGGATTTGACCGTGGTCCAGTCGGTCAGCGAGCTCTGGCTCTGGGACGGGCCGGCGGAGGCGGTGCCGCCGTCATACATGTTTTCATGGGCGGCGGAATCAAGGTCGGAGACCTTGGAGAAATCTTCGCGCGACAGGGA
>CAIXUE010000135.1 GCA_903922545.1 uncultured Alphaproteobacteria bacterium
GCCCGCATTTTCACGTCGTAATCGTGATCGTCGATGGTGGGGCGCATCTTGATCTCCTTGATCTCGATGACCTTCTGCTTCTTGCGGGCCTCGGCGGCCTTTTTCTGCTGTTCGTATTTGTATTTGCCGTAATCCATCAATTTGCAGACGGGCGGCTTGTTGTCCGGGGAGACTTCGACCACGTCGAAGCCTTTTTCCTCACCCAGCGCCAGGGCTTCCTCCAGCCCGATCTCGCCATATTTGTGGCCATCGTCACCGATCAAGAAGATCGTCTTGGCGGTGATCTCGTCATTGATGCGCGGGCCGCCCTTGGCAGGGGTTTTTTCGGCCGGGCTGAAACGTCTAACGACTATGACTCTCTCCTGTTGTTAAGCCCACGCGCCAATACGCTTCGCCGGTCCGTCGGGATCCAGGCGAAACGGGTTCGGTCATGGATGCAAACGGGGGCCTTTCGTGGGACGAGGGACTTCTCGCCATTCCGGCCGGAGGCCGGATTCGAGGGTAAGATAGGGCGTCAAACCCCGGGTGCAAAGGGGTTATTCGGCCACATTCACACGCGATTTGGCCCCCGATGCGATCCGGGGAGGGGCTTTTGGGGGGATTTGTGCCTTTTGGGCACAGGTTGCGATAGAAGGCACTTCTTGCTTTCGGGGCGGCGGCATTGGACCGGTTGTTTATCCTGCATCAGGGGCTGATCGACTATCACTCCCATTATTATGGCGAGGCCCTGGGCTGGCAGGCCGCCTGCCGTGCGCAAAACATCACGGCGCATTTTTACCTGGGCGCGCGTACGCATGTCCACATGCTGGCGCAGTTCGATGCCAAGCCGGCTTTCCAATATCCCAGCGACACCGTGTTGGATCCGGATCCTTCCTGCCGGGTGTTGTCCGATTTTCTCACCATCGCCGAACACTTTGCGCAAGATTGCGCCGCGCTGGAAAAAGACGGCACCACCGGCGATGACATGGCGATCATCACAGCCGCGACCGATCGCGATATTCTGGGCGCGGCGCTGTGGCTGGAAAAAATTTCGCCCGCCAGCCGGCCTGCCCTGATTTTCATTTTCCATGCTCCCGATTTTGGCTGGAGCGTGAATGAAGACCGCAGCCGGTTTGAGGGCGATGTCTCGCGCCACCGTTATGCGATGAAACGGCTCAAGGCCGTTCTCCCCGCGGAAAAAACCATCGTACTGGCCGCCACACCGCAACTGGCCGGGGTTTTCACCCAGGTCCTGCAGCATCCTTGCGCGGCATTTGCCCTGCCGACGCATTTTGTCGATGACGCGGTTCTTTCTTCCGGCGCGCCAGAACAACAGGTCACGGTGCGGTTGGCGGGCGAATTCCGGCCGGAGAAAGGCTCAGACCTGGCGCTGCAGGTGATTTTGCAGGTTGCCAAGGCGCGGCCTGGCACCAGTTTCGCGGTGCAGGTCTCGGATGAGAAAACAGCGCAGGAGGTGGGCGCGCAATTGGCGCCGCTGGCGGATGGCGCCTCCAAATGCCTGGTTGTCTTCGGGCATGCCGATCATGAGACCTATCAGCGCCGCCTGATGCAGTCTCAGATCGTTCTGCTGCCCTATCGCTGGCAGCGCTATGCGCTGCGCGGCTCGGGGGTTTTCGCCGAAGCTTTGGGCTTTGGTCTTGTCACGGTTGTGCCGGACCGCACCTGGATGTCGGACATGCTGGGCGCGGGCTGGGGCGCGGGAATTGTGTTCCGTGAACCGACAGTGGAGGAAATTTCCGCAGCGGTTTGCAGGGCGATCGACAATTATCCCGCGCTGAAAGAGCAGGCCGCCAGCCGCAAAGCCCAGTGGCGGCAGGAACATTCTTTTCCCGCGCTGCTGGAAGAAATATTGCGGCTGGTCCCGCGCTAGCGCAGGTCCGGCGGCACCGCTTCGGCCGCCAGCATGGCGACCACGGCGTCCAGGCTCAGGCTTTCCTGTTTTTCAACACCCAGCTTGCGCAAGGTGACCGAGCGATTTTCCGCTTCGCGCCGGCCCAGAACCAGAAGATTGGGCGTCTTGGACAGGCTGTGCTGGCGCACCTTGTAATTGACGGTCTGGTTTTCCGTATCCAGCACGGTGCGAAGCCCGGCCGCTTTCAGCGCCGCGATCACGTCCTTGGCATAGGCATCGGCGTCGGAGACCACGGTGGCCACCGCCACCTGTATTGGCGCCAGCCAGAGCGGAAATTTTCCGGCATAATGTTCGATCAAAACGCCGATGAAGCGTTCCATCGAACCAACAATGGCGCGGTGAAGCATCACGGGCGCATGCTTGTTGCCGTCTTCGCCGATGTAGGACGCGCCCAGCCGTTCGGGCATGTTGAAATCCACCTGCAGGGTGCCGCACTGCCAGCTGCGGCCAATGGCGTCGGTCAGGGTGAATTCCAGCTTGGGGCCGTAAAAGGCGCCTTCGCCCTTGTTGTAGGTGAACTCCAGCCCGGCGGCTTTGGTGGCGGTTTCCAGCGACTGTTCCGCCAGATCCCACACCGCATCCGAACCGATGCGCTTTTCCGGCCGCGTCGCCAGCTTCACTTTGACTTCGGTAAAGCCCAGGTCGCGATAGGCCAGTTGCAGCAGTTCGCAGAAGGAACGGGTTTCCTCGGTGATCTGGTCGTTGGTGCAGAAGATGTGCGCGTCATCCTGCACAAAGCCGCGCACCCGCATGATGCCGTGCAGCGAGCCCGAAGGCTCATAGCGGTGGCAAGAGCCGAACTCAGCCAGGCGCAGCGGCAATTCGCGATAGGATTTGGTGCCCTGCTTGAA
>CAIXUE010000136.1 GCA_903922545.1 uncultured Alphaproteobacteria bacterium
GAGAATGGCCGGCAGCTCGCCGCCGTTAAACTCCACGTCCACCACGGCGCCGATCACCTGCAGCAGGCGGCCCTTTGCTCCTGAAGTGGGGGATCCAACTTTGGTATGTGCGTTCATCTGGTTCTTCCTTTTTTCGTTGGGGCGGTCCGGCTTTCGCCTGACGCCCCTTGGAATTTAAACGGCGGCGGCGCCGGCAATGATTTCGATAAGTTCCGTCGTGATCTTGGCCTGACGGGTGCGGTTCATCTGAATGGTGAGGGCCTTGATCATTTCGCCCGCGTTGCGCGTGGCATTGTCCATCGCCGCCATCTGGGAGGCGAAGAAGCCGGCCTGGTTTTCCAGCAGGGCCGACAGGATCTGCACCGAGATATTCTGCGGCAGCAATTCGGCAAGTATGGCGTCCTCATCCGGCTCATAATCATAGAAAGCGCCGGTGCCGGCCGCGGCTTCCACCTCGGCCGGGATCAGCTGCTTGACGGTGGGAATCTGGGTCACCACCGATTTGAAGCGGTTGTAGATAAGCGTGACGACATCGAATTCGCCGCCCTGATACAGCGACAGGACATGCTGGGCGATGGGCTTGACCATGGCGATGCCCGGACCTTTCAGGCCCAGCTCATAGCTCTCGAGGAAGCGCGTACCATATTGGCGGCGCAACTGATCACGGGCCTTGCGGCCGATGGTGATGATCTTGACGTCTTTGCCTTCGTCCAGCAGGGCGGCAATCTTCAAACGTGCCGCGCGCACGATGCTGGAATTGAATGCGCCGGCCAGGCCGCGGTCGGACGTGGCGACAACGACCAGCTGCCGTTTGTCGCTGCCGGTGCCCGCCAGAAGCAGCGGCGCGCCGGGACCGGAAACGCCGGCCGCCAGGTTGGAGATGATCGCGGACATGCGCTGGGCATAGGGACGCGCGGCTTCCGCCGCCGCCTGCGCCCGGCGCAGCTTGGCAGCCGCCACCATTTGCAGCGCCTTGGTGATCTTCTGCGTGGACTTCACGCTTCCGATCCGGGTTCTCATTTCCTTGACGGTAGCCATCGGCGCCCGATCTTCCTTTTAAATCTTCAAACCCTTAAGCCGCGAAGCCCTTGGAAACTTCATCCAGCGCGCTCTTGAGCTGCTTTTCCAGATCCGGCGTCAGCGCCTTTTCCTTGCGGATGCCTTCGAGGAATTGCGGATAGCTGGTCTTGAGCTTGCTCAGCAGCGCTTCCTGGAACGCGCCAACCTTGGCGGTGGGGAAGGGGTCGAGATAGCCGCGCGTGCCGGCATAAATCACCGCCACCTGCTCTTCGACCGCGAAGGGCTTGTATTGCGGCTGCTTGAGGAGTTCGGTGAGGCGTTCGCCGCGCGCCAGCATCTTTTGCGTCGAGGCGTCGAGGTCGGAGCCGAATTTGGCGAAGGCCGCCATTTCGCGATACTGCGCCAGTTCGCCCTTGATGGGGCCGGCGACGGTTTTCATCGCCTTGATCTGGGCGGAGGAGCCCACGCGCGACACCGAGATACCGACATTCACGGCAGGACGAATGCCCTGATAGAAAAGATCGGTTTCCAGGAAGATCTGCCCGTCGGTGATCGAGATCACGTTGGTAGGAATATAGGCCGAGACGTCATTGGCCTGGGTTTCAATGATGGGCAGCGCAGTGAGCGAACCCGAGCCATTGTCCTCATTCAGCTTGGCGGCGCGCTCGAGCAGACGGCTGTGCAGATA
>CAIXUE010000137.1 GCA_903922545.1 uncultured Alphaproteobacteria bacterium
CCCGTGCGCGCAGCCTTCTGGATGGCCTCGACGGCGGGCTCCACCAGGTTTTCGCCGATCACGATCTCGATTTTCACCTTGGGCAGAAAATCAACGACATATTCGGCGCCGCGGTAAAGTTCGGTATGGCCTTTTTGGCGGCCAAAGCCCTTGGCTTCCGTGACGGTTATGCCCTGGACGCCCACTTCCTGCAGCGCCTCTTTCACTTCGTCCAACTTGAACGGTTTGATGATGGCTTCGATTTTTTTCATGTGCTCCTCCGCCCGCCCGGACGCTCCGCCCCGGTCGTGCTATTAACGATTTTGCAGGACTTGTGCCGGTTTTAGGAGGAAAAAATTATCAACATAATCAATAGCTTGTAAAAATGCCGGAAAAAACGGCCCAAAGAATGACCGTTATATAGGCAAATTGATTATTTATTAGGCTTATTTTTGCGGGTTTGTCAGCTTGGAAAGCCTCTGCGAAGGTGCCTGTACATGAATAGCAACCCCGTCTTCGCCAATCTGGGCACCAACATCTTCACGGCCATGAGCGCCCTGGCGGTCCGGCACCAGGCGGTCAATCTGGGCCAGGGCTTTCCCGATTTGGACGGGCCGGAGGGTTTGCGCGCCGTCGCGGCCAAGGCGCTGATGGATGGCCCCAATCAATACCCGCCCATGCGCGGGGTGCCCGAACTGCGCCGAGCCTTGTCGGACCATGCCGCCAAATTTTATGGCCTGGCCTATGACCCCGACAGCGAGGTGGTGGTCACTTCCGGCGCCACAGAGGCGATTACCGACTGCATTTTCGCCCTGGCCGGTCGCGGCGAAGAAATCCTGCTGATTGAGCCGCATTACGATTCCTATCGCCCCATGGCGGAGACCGCCGGCGCGGTGGTGAAGACCCTCACTTTGTCTCCCCCCGGCTGGCGGCTGACGGAAGAGGCGCTGGCGGCGGCGATCACGCCCAAAACCCGCGTCGTGCTGTTCAACTCGCCGCTCAATCCTATTGGGCGCGTGTTCGACGCCGAAGAGATGGCGGCGCTGGCCAGAGTGATCGCCAGATCGAACGCGGTGGTGATCGCCGATGAAGTCTATGAACATCTGACTTTCGATGGCCGGGCGCATATTCCGCTGGCCAGCCTGCCGGGCATGCGTGACCGGGTGGTGCGCATTGGTTCGGCGGGAAAAATCTTTTCGCTGACGGGCTGGAAAGTCGGCTGGGTGATGGGGCCAAAGGTGCTGATAGAAGTGATCGCCAACGCCCACCAGTTCGTCACTTTCACCACGCCCACGGCGCAGCAGCTTGGCGTGGCGCATGGCTTGACGCAGGAAATGGATTTTCCGCTGGCGCTGAAAGAGCGGCTTCAGGACAATCGCGATGTGTTGGGACAAGGCCTGGCCGAAATCGGCTTTCGCGTGTTGCCCAGCGAAGGCACCTATTTTCTCACGGCCGGGATTGATGGGCTGACGAATGAGAAAGACCGCGCTTTCTGCGAACGCATGGTGCGCGATGCCGGCGTGGCGGCCATTCCGCTGTCGGCTTTCTTCTCGGGGAGAACGCCTGACATTTATGTGCGCTTTGCCTTTTGCAAGCAGCGCGCGGTGATCGACGAAGCGCTGAAACGGCTGAAAGCCGCTTTTCATGGCTGACGTCTGGAGCCTGAATGCGGCCGAACTGTCCGCATCCTTTGCCGCCAAAAAACTTTCCCCGCTGGATGTGGCCGGGGCGCTGCTGGACCGGATTGAAAAGCTGGACGGCCAGACCAATGCCTTCTGTCTGGTGGATGGTGAAACCACGCTGGATCAGGCGCGGGCTTCCGAAACCCGCTGGATGAAGGGCGCGGCGCTGTCGGCGTTGGATGGCGTGCCGGTGGCGATCAAGGATCTGCTGCTCACGCGCGGCTGGCCGACTTTGCGCGGCTCGCGCGCTGTCGATCCCCAACAGGACTGGAAGGATGATGCGCCATCCGTCGCGCGGTTGCGTGAAGCGGGCGCGGTGTTATTGGGCAAAACCACCACCCCGGAATATGGCTGGAAAGGCGTGACGGATGGACCGCTGACCGGCATCACGCGCAATCCCTGGAATCTGGAAAAAACCCCGGGCGGTTCCTCTGGCGGCTCGGCAGCGGCGCTGGCGGCGCGGCTGGCGCCGCTGGCCATCGGCACCGATGGCGGTGGCTCCATCCGCATTCCGGCAAGTTTCTCCGGCGTGTTTGGATTGAAGCCGACTTATGGCCGCGTGCCGGCTTTTCCTTTGTCGCCTTTCGGCACCCTGGCGCATGTCGGGCCGATGAGCCGTGACGTGAAGGGCAGCGCGTTGCTGCTGGATGTGATCGCCGGTTTTGATGGCCGCGATCCGCATCAATTGCCGCCGGCCGGCAATTTCACCGTGGCGCTGGAGACCGCGATGCGCGGCAAGCGCGTCGCCTTCAGTCCCACCATGGGGCTGGCAAAATCGGTTGATGGCGAAGTCGCGGCGCTGACCAAGGCGGCGGCCCGGCGTTTCGAAGCTCTTGGCGCGGATGTGGAAGATATTGATCCGCCGCTGCCGGAGGCGGGCGATCTGCGCGCGGATTTCAAAACCCTGTGGTGGAGCGGCGCGGGCTATCTGTTCGGGAAGGCCGATGAAGCAACCAAGGCCAAATTCGATCCGGGCTTCCGCGCCATGGTGGAGGAGGGCGCTGCCATTTCGCTGCGCCAGTTTCAGGAAGCGACCATGGCGCGCATGGCCTATGCCGGCGCCATGCGCCAATTCATGGCGAAGTTCGATTTTCTGCTGACGCCTGCCGTTGCGGTGCCGGCGTTTGATGCAGGGAAACTTTCGCCATGGCCCGATGACGGCTTTGCGTGGCTGAGCTGGACGCCGTTCAGCCTGCCGTTCAACATGACCCAGCAACCTGCCGCCAGTGTGCCGTGCGGCTTTACCCGCGCCGGCCTGCCGGTGGGCTTGCAGATCGCAGGGCGCATGTATGACGATGCGGGTGTGCTGGCGGCGGCGCACGCTTACGAACAGGCCGACCCGCATTTGGAAAAAATTCCGGAAGCATTTGCATGAGCGGCGAAATCCTCACCACAACCCAGATGGCGGCCTGCGATAATTTCGCCGCCATGGCGGGCACGCCAGGCGTGGCGCTGATGGAAAATGCCGGCCGCGCCGTGGCCGATGCCATCGCCGCGCGGTTTGCCCCTTGCGTCACGCTGGTGTTGTGCGGGCCGGGCAACAATGGCGGCGACGCATTCGTGGTGGCGCGGCTTTTGAAAGAACGCGGCTTTGGCGTGAAGCTGGCGGCTTTTCCCACATACAAGGGCGACGCCGCCGCCATGGCGGACAAATGGAATGGCGAATGCCTGACATTATCGCCCAAACTGCTGGATGGTGTGGCGCTGGTGGTGGACGGGTTGTTTGGCGCCGGTCTGTCGCGGCCGCTGGAAGGGGCGGCGCGTGATGTGGTGGCGGCGCTGGAAGAAAAAGCCATTCCCACAGTGGCGATCGATATGCCCAGCGGCGTTTCCGGTGATACCGGCAGGACGCTGGACGAGATTGCGGTGCGCGCGGTTCTGACCGTCACCTTCTTCCGCAAAAAGCCGGGCCATCTTTTGCTGCCGGGCAAAAGCATGTGCGGCGAAGTTTTGCTGGCTGACATTGGCATTCCGGATGGTGCGCTGGATCTGATCCGCCCCATCTTGTTTAAAAATAATCCGGCGCTGTGGCTCGCGGATTATCCGCATCCCCGCGCCGAAGGGCACAAATATGCGCGGGGCCATTGCGTGGTGGTGTCAGGCCCCGCTTATGCCACTGGCGCGGCGCGCCTGGCGGCGCGGGGTGCGCTTCGCATCGGCGCGGGCCTGGTCAGCGTGGCGGCGCAGGCAGAAGCCATTGCCATCAATGCCGCGCACCTGACCGCGATCATGGTCAAGCCTTTCGCGCGGGCGCGGGGCCTTGCCGAACTTCTGGCCGACAAGCGGCTGGATACGGTGGTGATGGGTCCGGGCCTGGGCGTTTCGGGCGAGACGCGCGAAATGGTGCAGGCTGTGCTGGCCGGTCCGCCCTACAAGAAAGTGGTGCTGGATGCCGATGCGCTGTCCTGTTTCCAGGATGATCCAGAAGCGCTGTTCAACCGTCTTCGCCCCGGCGCCGCAGTGCTGACGCCGCATGCGGGCGAATTCGAACGTCTCTTCCCCGGTCTGCTGGAGGATTCCGACAGCAAGCTGGATGCGGTGCGCGCCGCCGCGGTGCGGGCCAATGCGGTGGTGCTGCTGAAGGGCAGCGACACAGTCATCGCCAAACCGGATGGCTGGGCGGCGATCAATTCCAATGCGCCGCCCACTTTGGCCACCGCCGGTTCGGGCGATGTGCTGGCCGGCATGATCGGGGGACTGTTTGCCCAAGGACTGGAGCCGGGCAAGGCGGCGGCCGCCGCAGTGTGGCTGCACGGCGATGCGGCGGGGCGCTTTGGCCCCGGCCTGATCGCCGAAGACCTGCCCGAAATCCTGCCGGAAAGCCTGGCTTCACTGTTGGCCAGCGCGCAATTTAACGGTGCGGGCGGAGGGACTTGAACCCCCATGCCTTGCGGCGTTCGGACCTAAACCGAGTGCGTCTACCAGTTCCGCCACGCCCGCATCCGTAGCCTTCACTAGCGTGTTTTTGCGCGTTGTGGGCGCTATTTTGCTGGCAAATACCCGGCAAAAAAGCCTGATGCGCCCCCATGTTGCGGCTGGCAGGGGAAACGGGTAAATCGGCACCCGAAAAGCCAGAAATTCCGCGAAAAACAGGCGGCGCCGGGACCAGAATTCCAGTCCCCGCGACACTTATATGTAAGGACGTCGTTATGCAGATTACCCAGACCGTCTCCGAGGACTTGCACCGCCAGTTCACGGTGACCTATTCCGCCAGCGAACTCGACAGCCGCGTCACCAAGCGGCTGGAAGAGATGAAACCGCGCGTCAACCTGAAGGGCTTTCGTCCCGGCAAGGCGCCCGTGTCTTTCCTCAAGAAGCAGTTCGGCAAATCCGTGATGGGCGAAATCGTCCAGCAGGCGGTGGATGAGGGCAGCCAGAAGGCGATCAACGACAACCAGCTCAAGCCGGCGCTGACGCCCCGCATCGAGCCGGTGGGCGATGTGCAGGAAGTGGTGGACGGCAAGGCCGACCTGATCTTCACCGTCGTCGTCAATCTGATGCCGGACTTTGAGACCACCGATCCTTCGGCCCTGAAGGTCGAGCGTCTGGTCGCCGAAGTCACCGACGCCGAAGTGGACGAGGCGGTGGAACGCCTGGCGCAGCAGACCCGCAATTACGTCGCCCGCGCGCAAGGCGAAGCGGCGCAGAAAGACGACACCGTGCTGATCGATTTCGTCGGCAGCGTGGATGGCGTGGAATTCGAAGGCGGCAAGGGCCAGGATTTCAATCTCACCCTGGGTTCGGGCCAGTTCATTCCCGGCTTTGAAGACCAGCTGATCGGCGCCAAGGCCGGTGAAGCCCGCGACGTGAAGGTCACTTTCCCCGCCGAATATCACGCCGCCGATCTGGCCGGTAAAGACGCGCTCTTTGCCGTGACGGTCAAAGAGGTCAAGGCGCCGGAAGACAGCAAGATCGATGACGATCTGGCCAAGAAAATGGGCATGGACGATCTGGCCACCTTGAAGGAACGGGTGCGTGAGCAGATCAAGTCTGACTACACCGCCGCCAGCCGCCTGCACCTGAAGCGCCGCATTCTGGATGCGCTGGACAATGTCCATGCTTTCCCGCTGCCCCCCGCCATGGTGGACAGCGAATTCCAGAGCATCTGGGCCCAGGTCGAAGCCGAGCTGAAACGCGAAGGCAAGACGGCCGCGGATGAAGGCGGCTCGGAAGAAGAGCTGCGGGCCGAATATCGCCGCATCGCCGAGCGCCGCGTGCGGCTGGGTCTGGTTCTGGGCAAGCTGGGCGAGCAGAACGGCATCACCATTTCGGGCGAGGAAGTGCAGCGCGCCATCATGGCCCGCGCCCGCCAGTTTCCCGGTCAGGAGCAGCAGGTGTTCCAGCTCTACAGCCAGAACCAGCAGGCCCAGGCGGAAATCCGCGCGCCCTTGTTCGAGGACAAGGTGGTGGATTTCATCGCGGAACTGGCCCAGGTCACCGACAAGACGGTGGACAAGGAAACCTTGTTCAAGGATCCGGACGATATTCCGGACTCGATTAAGGGCTAAGCCGCCGGACCGGTTTAATTTGGGACAATCATGCTTATCTCAGCTGGGTGGCCCGCATTTGCGGGCCATGACAGCGGGGGCTAAGATTGCGGCTTCCAAACGAATCGAAGGCGGCTCATGACCAATCCCACCGAATTTCACGCCAACACTCTGGTCCCCATGGTGGTCGAGCAGACCGCCCG
>CAIXUE010000138.1 GCA_903922545.1 uncultured Alphaproteobacteria bacterium
ATGCCGCGTTCCTGTTCGATCTTCATCCAGTCGGATTTGGCGCGCCGCGCCTCGCCCCGCGCCTTAACCCGGCCGGCCGCGTGGATCGCCCCGCCCAGCAGCAACAGATGCTCGGTCAGGGTGGTTTTGCCCGCGTCGGGATGGGAAATGATGGCGAAGGTGCGCCTTCTGGCGGCTTCGCTGGCAGGAGTTTGGCTCATGGCCGAGGGGTTAGCAGTCTAAAAACCCCGCATCAAGCTTGCTGTTTCAGCAGGCGTTGCGCGCGCAGATAGATTTCGGCGCCCCGTGCCGAGAACAGCAAGGCGGAAAAGACGATGGACAGATCGGTGAACAGGGCGACATCCAGATGCATCGCCCCGCCTTCCATGCCCAGGCCGGCCCGCACGCCATAGCGGAACAGCACCAGCACCACCATCACCACCATCCCCGCCTGGGAGCCTTTGGACATCACCGTGCCGTTTTCGGGATGCAGCTCCAGTTGGGTGAGTTTGCCCCAATACCAGCCCGCGCCGGCGCCGATCACGGCAGCGATGCCGAACCAGGGCAGGCTTGACGGATTGGGCGGCGTGGCCGCCAGCACCAGCAAGGCGACCACAACAATAATGGCGGGACGGATCAGCAGCATTTGCGGTTTGAGGCGCTGCGGCTTCATGGCGCGCTGCATGCGGAAATACAGGATCGGCAGCAGGACCAGAACCGGAATGACGAATTGCAGGGTGTGCGGGTCCATTCTCGCTCCTTACACGATGGCTTCATCCACAAAGGCGCGGCCTTCGCGGTCTTCGATTTCCACGATCCAGATATCAGGATCGTATTTCACCTGTTTTTCAAACCAGGCATGGGCGCGCGGCTCATCACCCCAATCACCCAGCGGCCTGGCCCAGACCAGTTCGCCCTTGCCGTCGCGCGCCTGGTTCAGCACCAGGCAATTGCCGTCCAGCTTTGAAAGTTTGAGAATAATGGCGCCGGCTTCTTCATTGCCTTTGCGAACAATGAAAGCGGAAGCACCTTGCACCTCTGCCCGCCGCAAAAGGGCGCGCACGAAAATGCCAGCCTTGAGACGCGGCGTCGGGGTCATGCCAGAAGTCTAAAGGATCAGGCCGCACCGCGAAACGGCAGTATTTTTGCGGCGTTCTGGCGGGTTCCGTCGGCCGCCAGCGCGGCATAAGGCAGGCGCAGGGTCACCACGGTCCCCTCACCCACCACCGAGGCCAGCTGCATGTCGCCGCCATGCATGGCCACCAGCGATTTGACCAGCGCCAGGCCCAGGCCTGTGCCTTCGCGTGTGCGGGTATGGGCGCCTTCCAGCTGCGCGAAAGGCTGGCCCAGTTTTTCCAGATCGGCCTTGGCGATGCCGGTGCCGCTGTCGGCCACCGCGATTTCAAGCCCGCCTTGGCCCACACGGGCGGCGACACGCACATCGCCACCGCGCGGGGTGAATTTCACCCCGTTGGCGATGAGATTGATCAGCATCTGTTTGACGGCGCGCTTGTCGGCAAAAACCTGGTGCGCCGCCGGCGTGATCGCCAGCTTGAGCGCCACGCCGCCGCGTTCCGCCGCAG
>CAIXUE010000139.1 GCA_903922545.1 uncultured Alphaproteobacteria bacterium
CGCCGTGTTGTTTTGATCGTCATGTCGTAATGCCAAACGGGGCCGCGCCCGGCGCGGCCCCTGGTTTTTTGACGCCGCATTTTTCAGCGCGCGTTTGCGTCCAGCAGATCCGACCAGCGCCAGTCGTTTTCGCCGATCGCGAAACGCGTGCCGCCATCCGCCAGTGACAGCAGCACCAGGCCATGCACCCGCTGATTGCGGCAGGCCGCCGGCCAGAAGGCCACTTCCCAGGTGATCGCCTCGCGCACGGCGGAAAGGCCTTTGCCATCCTGCGCGCCCGAACGCACCCAGTCGCCGTTCCAGAGCATGACGGCCTTGCCCAGGCGATGGGCGTCCTCCACGGCCGTATGCACCAGGGGATCGCGCCGCAGCGCCTGCTGCACGGCCCGTGCGGTGTCGCAGCCACTGCCGCCGCCACCGCCGCCTTCACCCGCGCCGGCCGCGCCGGCGATCTGCGCGTCGCTGAGGAGATCGGCTGTGTTGTCCGCGCCGTCTGAAGGATCGGGCGCAAGTGTGTTGACGGTGGCAGCCCTTGGCGCGGGCACGGCTTTGTGCGGCGGCACGGGTACGGGATTTGGAACGCCGCTGGCCGGGCTTTTGTCGGCGGGCGGCCCGGGTGGCTCTGGTAAAGTCACAAGACTGACCAGGATGGGTTTGGAAGGTTCGGTGGGTGGCGGGGGCGAAGCGGCATGGGGCCAGAACAGCACGCCAAAGACCGTAAGGTGTGCGGCAATGCTGAGCGACCAGCCCAGCGCACGCCTGCGCTTCTGGTCGCGGGCGCGCCACACGGAAGGTTGGGCATATCCCCGCCGTTTGGGCCGCTGAAGCTGTCTTTGCTGGGACGGGCTGCCTTTTCCGCTCATCAAAGTTCCACAAAGCTGCCGGTTAAGGGACCATAGCCTCACGGCAGAAAGGTGGCGATAGAAACGAAAAAGCCGGCCAGTTTCCTGGCCGGCTTGTTTTCGTCAGGGCCGCGCTTTTTAGCGGCGGTTGCTGCCCGTGAAGCGCAGCAGGAAGAGGAACAGGTTGACGAAGGAGATGTAGAGCACCAGCGCGCCCAGCACCGCCTTTTTGCCGGCCACCGTGCCGTCATCGCCGGCGTAATACATGTTCTTGATCATCTGATTGTAATAGGCGATCAGGCCGACCGAGATGAACACGCCCAGCACGCTGACCATGAAATTCACGGCGGCGGAGTGGAAGAACATGTTCGCCAGCATGGCGATGATCAGGCCCCACATGCCCATGATCAGGAACGAGCCGAAGCCGGTGAGATCGCGCCCGGTGGTATAGCCGAAAAGGCTCATGCCCCCGAACATCGCCGCGGTGATGAAGAAGGTGAGGGCCACGCTGGCGCCGGTGTAGGCGAGCAGGATCCAGGAAAGCGACACGCCCATCAGGCCGGCATAGATCCAGAAAGTCAGCTGGGCGGTGCCGAAGCTGAGCGCCTGGATGCGGAACTGCAGGAACAGCGCCAGGCCGAACGGCGCGAACATCGCGACGTAGCCCAAAATGGTGGGCTGCATTGCCACGCCGTTGATGGTCTGCACCTGGTGATAGAAGGTGTTGATCAGCGGCGTGTTGGCGGTGAGCCATGCCATGGCGCCGGACAGCAGCAAGGCCCCGGTCATGTAATTGTAAACGCGCAGCATGTAGGCGCGCAGGCCGGCGTCCATCGTGTCCGCCGTGGAGGCGACACCGCGGGCGTACCGGGGATCAAGATTGGCCATGAGGGAAACTCCTTTTCATCGACAGTATATCGTGATTTGCGACACGGGTATCAAGGCCCGATAAAGACTTATATTTCAGGGATTTAATCCGCGTTAGGCCTAACTTTGGCGCAAGCGTGCCGCCGGCCGGGCGCGCAGGGCGGCGATCGCGCCGAAAAGGCCGAAAAGCAGTGTCGCCGCGCCGCCGCCCAAGACAGTCAGCAAAATAGCCTTGGTATCGAAGACAAAGCCGATATTCAGCACTTCCCTGGCCGCAACAAAGGCCGCCAGGCTTCCGGCGCAGAGCGCGATGACGCCGGTGGCCAATCCCAAGACGCCATATTCGACGACATAGACCAGGGCGATCTGGGTGCGCGTCGCGCCCACCACTTTCAAAACCGTGGCGTCATAAAGCCGGGTGCGCGCGCCCGCCGCGATGGTGCCCGCCAGTACCAAGAGGCCCGCCAGGATGGTGACAAGGCTGGCGGCGCCGATACCGCTGGCCAGTTGCTGCAGCAGCGTGTCCACCTGGGCGATAGCGTCCTTCACCCGGACAGTGGAAATGTTGGGAAATTTGTCGGTGATAGAATTGTACATGGCGTTTTCATCGGCGCCATCCACCCGCACCGTGGCCAGGAAGGAATGCGGCGCCTTGTCGATCAGACCCGGCGAAAGCACCAGCACGAAATTCTGCCCGCCGGTGGTGAAATCCACTTTGCGGAAATTGGCGATGCGGCCCTGAATTTCCCGCCCCAGCACATTGAGGCTGATGCTGTCACCGATTTTCAGATGCGCGCCATTGGCGACGTCTTCGTCCAAGGAAATGAGGGTGGGGCCTGAATAATCGGGGGCCCACCAGTCGCCACGTGTGACCGTGGTGCCGGGCGGCGGCGTGGCGGCATAGGTGATGCCGCGGTCGCCATTCACCACCCATTTGGCGTCATTGCTAATTTTGGCGTCGGCCGCGGCGACGCCGTTGAGCGCGGTAATCCGTCCACGGATCATCGGAGTGCGCTGATAGCCGCTCTGGCTCTTGAAGCTTGCGATGGTGCGGTCAAAGGCGGGTACCTGATCAGGCTGGATATCGACAAAGAAAAAACTGGGCGCGCGGGCGGGCAGGGCATCATTGACTTCGGCGGTGATGGAACGGTCCAGCAGGGTGACGGTGGCCAAAAGCGTGAGGCCCAGGCCCAGCGCCGTGATGACGCCGCGCGTGGCGGCGCCCGGCCGGGTCAGATCACCAAGCGCCAGGCGCAGCAGCGGCGAACGGGGGCGGGGAATTTTTTGGAACAGCCGCGTCAGCCCTTCGGCCAGAAGCCGCAGCACAATCAGCACAGCCGCTGCACCGCCGAGAAATTCCGCGGCGACACGGGGCGATGGCGCCAGCAGCAGCATCAGGGCGGCAATCGCGAACGCAGCGATGGCGGCAGTGATCAGATAGAACGGCGCGGGCCTTGTGTGGCTGGGCGCGATGGTTTCGCGCAGCAGGCTGGCCGGCGGAATGGCCTGGGCGCGGCCGAGCGGCGGCACGGCGAACAACACCGCTGAAAGAAGCCCGAAACCG
>CAIXUE010000140.1 GCA_903922545.1 uncultured Alphaproteobacteria bacterium
CGACAATTACCACGACCTGCACAACAAGCAGTTCGCCACCGATGCCGCCGCCGTGAACAAGGCTGTCTTCAATTCTCTGAAACGGGGCGGCTTTTACGTTATCGTCGATCACCGCGCCGTGAAGGGCGCTGGTGTTGAGATTTCCGACAAGCTGCACCGCGCCGATGAAGACGTGATCAAGCAACAGGTCGAAGCAGCCGGTTTCAAGCTGGCGGCGGAATCCAAAATTCTCACCCGCCCCAATGACGATGACAGCAAGCGCGTTTTTGAGGCGGGCGAACATGACCACACCGACCAGATGGTGCTGAAATTCCGCAAGCCCTGATCCGCTTTTCCTATGCCCTTTGCCTTTGCGCTGCCGCCATTCCCGCGGCGGCGCAAAGCGTGCCGCGCATCAAGGCCAGTGTGGTGGCGTTTGACGGAGCGGTGCTGACTGTCAGGCCGGACGGTGAGACCGACACCATGAAGATCGGCATCCGGCCCGCCACCAGGATCATGAAGGAAGAAGAGAAAAGCCTGGCCGATATTCCGGCGGGCACCTTTGTCGGTGCCACTTTGGTGAAAACCGTGTCCGGCGTTTTCGATGCTCAGGAAGTGCATGTTTTTCCCGAAAGCCTGCGCGGCACGGGTGAGGGGCTTTATCCCGCCACCCCCGGCTCCAGCCGCTTTATTCTCAATGGCGCGGTGACCGCATCCACACCCACCACGCTCAGCATCAAGTTTCGTGGGCTTGGCGGCGAAGGTGTCAATTGCACCGGCCGCGCGCCGGTCGATCCGACCAAGGGCTGCCAGGGCAACGCCACTTTCGCGGTGGCGGCAAAGACGCCGGTACTGGCTTTGGAGCCCGCCGACAAAAGCCTGATCAAACCGGGCACCGTGCTGGCCCTGTCCATCATGGCGGGGTCCGATGGCAAGCCGGTGACGCCGGGCCTGACCATTGAAACCGTGGCGACGCCGCAAGTGCCGATGCCGGCTGCGCCTTCGACACGGCCTGCCGCATCCAGACCGTCCTCGTCACGCGCCGCCAAATCCCCATCCTGATTTTCCGGAGACTGCCCATGCGCCGCTATTTTCTGTTCGCCCTTGGCCTTAGCCTGTTGTCCGCGCCTGTGCTGGCGCAGGACATTCCCAGCCCCAGTTTCGGCAAATGGGGCGTTGACCTTTCGTCCATCGACAAGTCGGTCAAGCCCGGCGACAATTTCTTCGATTACGTCAATGGCGCCTGGCTGAAAAAAGCGCAGATCCCCGCCGACCGCTCCCAGACCGGCTCGTTCCAGGACCTGCAGATTCTTTCCGAACAGCGCATGCGCGCCATCATGGATGATCTGGCGAAAAAGCCCGCCGCCTCGCTGTCGCCGGAAGAAAAAAAGTTGCGCGATCTTTATGACGCTTTCGAAGACACCAAGGCGATCGAGGCCAATGGTCTGAAGCCCGTCCAGAAAGACCTGGATTACCTGAATGGCCTGAAGTCTTTGGACGATGTGGCCCGCGCCATGGGCTCGCAGACCTTGGAAACCGAAAGCATCTACAACGTCTCCATCAACGTCGATGACAAGAATCCCGATGTCTATTCCATCAATCTGGGCCAGGCCGGATTGGGCCTGCCGGACAAGGAATATTATCTTTCCGCCGACAAGCCGCTGGCCGATGTCCGCGCCGCTTACGTCAAATATCTTGCCGACATGATGGCTCTGGCGGGCATGACAGATGCGCAGGCCCGCGCCCAACGTGTCATGGCGCTGGAAACCGATATCGCCAAAGTGTCCTGGGACCGCGCCGACCGCCGCGACGAAGACAAGATCTATAACCCCATGTCTGTCGCCCAGCTGAAGGCGCTGGCGCCGGAATTCGGCTGGGACGCGTTTTTCGCCGAAACCAAAATTCCGATGAACGGGCCCAAGGGCGCGCGCAATGTGATCGTGGCGGAAAAAACCGCTTTCGGTCCGCTGGCCAAGGTTTTTGCCGCAACCCCGGTGTCCACCTGGCGCGATTATCTGACTGTGCATTATCTGCGCGCTTTCTCCGCTTATCTGCCGGCCAAATTCGACAAGCGCAATTTTGCTTTCTACGGCACGGTGCTTTCGGGCAATCCGCAGCAGCTGGACCGCAAGACCCGCGGCATTCACCTGGTTGACGGCACCATGGGCGAGGCGCTGGGCAAGCTGTATGTCACGCGCTATTTCCCGCCCGCTTCCAAAGCCAAGGCCGAACAGCTGGTTTCCAACCTGCTCAAAGCCTATGAGGCCGATATCAAGACGCTGACCTGGATGGGCCCGGCCACGCGCGACAAGGCGCTGGAAAAGATCAATGAATTCACGCCCAAGATCGGCTATCCCACCCACTGGCGTGATTATTCCGCCTATCAGGTGGATCGGGGTGACCTGATCGGCGATGTCCAGCGCGGCGCTTCGTTCGACTGGAACCGCCAGCTTGCCCGCATCAACCAGCCGGTGGACAAGACCGAATGGGGCATGACCCCGCCCACCATCAACGCCTATTACAATCCCGCCTTCAATGAGATCGTCTTTCCGGCGGCCATCCTGCAGCCGCCTTTCTTCGATCCCAAGGCGGATGATGCGGTCAATTATGGCGGCATTGGCGCGGTGATCGGCCATGAAATCAGCCATGGCTTTGACGATCAGGGCAGCAAATATGACGGCAAGGGCGTCTTCCGCGACTGGTGGACCAAGCAGGACCGCGCCAATTTCGACGCCAAGACGGCGGCGCTGGTCAAACAGTATGACGCCTACGAGCCGCTGCCGGGCCTGCATGTCATCGGCAAGAACACGCTGGGCGAAAATATCGCCGACAATGCCGGCCTGGCCATCGCGCTCAAGGCCTATCACATCTCTCTGAACGGCAAGTCCGCGCCGGTGATTGACGGGCTGACCGGCGACCAGCGCTTCTATCTGTCCTTCGGTCAGGTCTGGCGCACCAAGCAGCGCGATTCATCGCTGCGGACCCAGACCCTGTCGAACGAGCACAGCCCGGC
>CAIXUE010000141.1 GCA_903922545.1 uncultured Alphaproteobacteria bacterium
CGCTGCCGGCGCCGACCCGGCTATATTCGCCGATCTCGATATTGCCCAGCACCTTGGCGCCCAGCGAGATCAGCACGCCGCGCCGGATCTTGGGATGGCGGTCGCCGCTTTCCTTGCCGGTGCCGCCCAGGGTGACATCCTGCATGATGGAGACATCGTCTTCCACCACCGAGGTCTCACCGATCACCACGCCGGTGGCGTGATCGATCATGATGCCGCGGCCCATCGTGGCGGCGGGATGAACGTCCACCGCAAAAAGCTGCGAAATGCGGCTCTGGAAAAACAGCGCCATCGCCTTGCGGTCCTGCCGCCACAGCCAATGGGCGATCCGGTAGCATTCAAGCGCATGGAAGCCCTTGTAGAAAAGAAACGCCTCGACGAAGGAATGGCAGGCGGGATCGCGGTCCAGCACCGCCGACAGATCGGCCCGCATCGCGGCGCCGATTTCCGGATCGGCGGCAATCGCCTCTTCAAAGGTTTCGCGCACCGCCAGCGGGCTCAGATCTTCGCCGCCCAGCTTTTTGGCCATGTGATAGCTGAGGGCGTGTTCCAGCCGGTCATGCTTGAGCACGGTGGCATGGACAAAACCGGCCAGCGCCGGTTCGCGCTCGGCCATGGCTTCGGCTTCGGCGCGCAGCCGTTCCCAGACGGGATCGCAGCTCGCCAGTTTTTCGCGGGGGGTGGCCATGTTTTCGTTCCTCAGGATCGAGCTTTTACCACAAATCGTTGTAGAATTTCAAAACAGGGATGCAGGCTATGATTTGCCCCCATTCCATTCGTTAAGATGGCCCCAGCCGACCCTGATTCAACCCTTATTTTCCGCCAGGTATCCATGTCCCATAAAGAAGAAGGCCCCTTCAACCTGCCCGCCCCGGCGGCGCTGTCTCTGCTGCTCAGCCGCCGTTCCGGCTCGGCCAAAGCGATGGGCGAGCCGGGCCCGTCCAAGAAACAACTGGATGCGATTTTGCAGGCCGGCGGCCGCACGCCCGACCACGGCAAGCTGTTCCCCTGGCGCTTTATCGTTTTCCAGGGCAAGGCGCGGGCGCGCGCCGGCGACATATTGGCGGAGGTGATGGCCGCGCAAGGCGAGCGCGACAAGCAGGTGGAAGAAGAGCGGGCACGCTTCCTGCGCGCCCCGGTGGTTGTCGCGGTGATTTCCTCCGCCCGCGAACAGCACAAAATCCCCGTATGGGAACAGGAATTGTCAGCGGGGGCCGCGTGCGAGAATATTCTCGTCGCCGCCCATGCCCAGGGCTTTGTCGGCAACTGGCTGACGGAATGGTATGCCTATCATCCCATCGTCAAGGAACGCCTGGGCTTGAAGCCGGGCGAACGGGTGGCGGGGTTCATCTATATCGGCACCTCGACGGCGGAGCTGGAAGAACGGCCCCGGCCGGAGATGGAAAAGATCGTCTCCTATTTCTAGAAGCCGATAAGGAAGCTGTAGGCGATGAAAGACAGCGCCGCAGCGGCGGGAATTGCAGGCAGATACCAGGAGTTCATGTCCGACCCTCGAAATGCGGGACGTTGAGATAGCTATCTCTGGCTGGCGTTCCATGCCGGTCCGCGCGCCTTGGTCATGCCAGCCGCGCATGGCTCCATTTCTTCAGCGAATTCCCAGCAATTTGTGGGTTTGCAACGACAGGCGCCATTGCGGGTTGGCCATGCAATAGGCCGTGGCGGCGGCGGTATTGGCGGCCTGGGCTTCATTGTCCATCGGCTGGAGAAAGAAATGGCGGAACCCCTGCCCGGCATATTTCTCCGGCTCGCCCCCCGCCTGCGGAAATACCAGCTTGAGTTCGTCGCCGCGTTTGAGGCGCTGCGGCGCATCCGCTTTGGGACTGACACAGATCCAGTCAATTCCGGGCGGCGGCTCCAGGGTGCCGTTTGTTTCAATCGCGATCTCGAAGCCTTTGTCATGCAGCGCCGCAATCAACGCCGCGTCCAGTTGCAGCAACGGTTCGCCGCCAGTGCAGACGACATAAGGCTGGCCGCGCGCTGCGCGCCCGGGCCATTTTCCCGCTACCATGCTTGCAAGACTTTCGGCATCGGCGAATTTTCCGCCATCCGTGCCATCAGTGCCGACAAAATCGGTATCGCAGAATTTGCACACCGCCTCTGCGCGGTCCTTCTCAAGACCCGTCCACAGATTGCAGCCGGCAAAACGCAGGAACACGGCGGGCCTGCCGCTCTGCGCGCCCTCACCCTGCAACGTGTAGAAAATTTCTTTGACGCTGTAAGTCATGCTTATTCCTGGTCGCGAAATTTCGCATAACCGTCCGCGCGCAACTTGCAGGACGGACAAACACCGCAGCCATAACCCCAGTCATGACGGTTGCTGCGATCCCCCTCATAGCAGGTGACGGTTTCCTCCAGCACCAGATCAAGCAGCGCGTTGCCGCCCAAGGATTCGCCCAGCGCCCAGGTCGCGGCCTTGTCGATCCACATCAATGGCGTATGGATGCGGATATCGCGCGCCAGGCCAAGCGACAAAGCCTTGGCCGTGGCCTGAATGGTTTCATCGCGGCAATCGGGATAGCCGGAAAAATCCGTTTCGCACATGCCGCCCACCAGATCGTTGATATCGCGGCGATAGCCCAGTGCTGCGGCTGCGGTAAGGAACATCACATTGCGGCCGGGCACGAAGGTGTTGGGCAGGGCATGCGCGCCCATCTCGATCACCATTTTTTCGGTCAGGGCGCTACCGCCGATGGCCTTCAGCGTATCCAGCGGCAGCAGGTGATCGGGGCCGAGTTTGGCGGCCCAGGCGGGAAAAGCCGCCTTGATGCCGGCCAACACAACGGGCCGCGCCGCCAGTTCGCTGGCATGGCGCTGGCCGTAATCGAAGCCCACAGTTTCGACATGGCCGAAACGCTGCAAGGCCCAGGCCAGGCAGATGGTGGAATCCTGCCCGCCGGAAAACAGCACCAAGGCTTTTGCGGTCGTCATGCCGGGTTCTTTAGAACAAATCCGGCAGCGATGTCAGCTTTTTCGGTAAGCGCTTTTCAGGCGCTCAGCGCGCGCTTTTCACTGCGGGAGGCCGGCAGGCTGACGGTCACGCTGGTGCCGGTGCCTACCGCGCTGACAATGGTGACCGTGCCGCCATGCAATTCGGTCAGGGCGCGGGCCAGGGAGAGACCCAGCCCGGCGCCCTCGAATTTGCGGGCCAGCGAACCGTCCAGCTGGCGGAATGGTTCCAGCGCCGCGGCGATGGTTTCCTGCGCCATGCCGATGCCGCTATCCTCGATCACGAAACTGATGCCGCCATCGGCGCCGGCAAAAGCCCTGATCGCGACACGGCCTTCGTCCGGGGTGAATTTGATGGCGTTGGACAGAAGATTGCCCAGCGCCTGGGCCAAACGGCGTGGGTCCACCAGTACTGCCGGCAGATTGGCGGTCATGGTAATGGCGATGGCGCGGTTTTCGCCCGTGGCCGAACGCGCCATGGCAATCGCCTGCTCGGCGATGTCCTGTGGCGCGGTCACGCGCTCCTCAATGGTAAGCAGCCCGACCTCCAGGCGCGAAACATCCAGCACATCATTGATGAGCGCAAGCAGGAGCTTGCCGGAGGCGTGAATATCGGCGGCATAATCGCGATAGGCGGGCTGACCATTGACGCCCAAAAGTTCGTCGCGAATGATTTCGGAAAAGCCCAGCACCGCATTGAGAGGGGTCTTGAGTTCATGGCTCATCGCCGCCAGGAAGGCCGCCTTGGCGCGGTTGGCAAGTTCGGCCTGGCGCAGCGCGGCGCGCAGCGCGCGTTCGGCCTCGAACTTCTCGGTGACGTCTTCCACCGTGCCTTCGTAGCAAATGAGAACGCCGGACCAGTCGCGCACGGCGCGGGCATTTTCCGAAATCCAGATGCGCTTGCCGGACTGATGATATATTTCGGAAATGAAATCGGTGACCAGATCATCAGACTGCATCAAGGCGCGGAATTCGTCGCGTCGTCCGCTATTCACATAAAGCTGCGCCCCGATATCGGTGAGACCCGACATCAAGTCTTCCGGCGTGCCATAACCATAGATCTGCGCCAGGGCCTGATTGACCGCCAGATAATGACCCTCCGGCGTGGTGCGGAAAATGCCTTCGATCGCATGTTCGAAAAAGGCGCGATAGCTGGCCTCACCCGCCGTGAGGCGCTTGCGGGTATTGTCATTGACCCGGCCCAGCATCGCCAACACCAGCGACAGCACAGCCAGGATCACCAGACCGGCGACAAATTCGTCGCCCAGCCCATTGGCCAATCCCAGCCCGATCACCGTGCCAAACGCGAAGACGGCGAGCGACATCGATATTTTGTGGCCAATGCGTGTTTCGCCATCGGCCGCTTGCACGCCCACGTCTTCGGCTGACAATGACAATCCAGGCGGCAAGCTGGCGCTCCGTCTCTTCATGTCTTCTGAGTAAGGTAAAAACATAAATAGCCCGTTGCACTTAGCGCGATGCGGGCGGAACCTGACAACACGCAAAGGCTGTTATGGTCACGAATTGTCAACCAAGCTTTCCCAGCGCTTAACAGCAGCAGGACGCACGATCTTTTTCTGCCTTCGCGGCGAACAAACTGCCTTTTTTCCATGCAGACCCGCGATTGTCTGACGCCGGCCTTTGTGTGAAATTGTACAAATATCCCCGCCAAAATTTTTTGCCGGAAATTCGAAAGCGCCGTCATGCCGATCCTTCATCCCGCCCCGCGGCAGACAAACTGATGCCCGCGCGCGCCTGGCAACGCATGCTGAGCGGGAGGCGACTGGATTTGCTGGAACCCAGTCCGCTGGACATTGAGATCACGGACATCGCCCATGGCCTGGCGCGGGTGGCGCGCTGGAACGGGCAGACCAAGGGCGCGCATGCCTTTTCGGTGGCGCAGCATTGCGTGCTGGTCGAGCGTCTGACAGCCGAACTCAATCCGCGCCTGACGCGGGAGGCCCGCCTGATGGCATTGCTGCATGACGCGCCGGAATATGTTGTCGGAGACCTCATCAGTCCCTTCAAGGCGGCCATCGGCGTGAATTACAAAGCCCTGGAAAACAAGCTCCAGGCCGCCATTCACCTGCGCTTCGGCCTGCCGGCGCTGGTGCCTGCGACCCTGGCCGCCCTGTTCAAAAAGGCCGACCGGCTTTCGGCTTTCCATGAGGCCACCCAACTTGCCGGTTTCGCGGAAGCCGAAGCCCGCCGCCTCTTCAGCCCCCCGCCCGTGCGGCTGAAAACACCCCGGCTGGTGCCGCTGCCGACAGCCGAAGCCCAGGCCCAATTCCTGGAACGATTTCACAGGCTCGCCGCCAAGCTGTGATAGATAGCCAAATGCCCCGTATTCTGGTGACACCCCTGTCGGCCCTGGAAGACGCGATTGAGAGCCATCGCCCCTCTCACATTGTTACCTTGCTGTCGCCCGAGCATATGATCGCGACGCCCGCAGGCTTTGCCGCGGAAAATCATCTCAAGCTGGGGGTCAACGACATTGCCGATCCCGCTGCCGGCGACCATCCGCCAAGCCGCGTCCACATGGACCAGCTGCTGGCTTTCAGCCGGGGCTGGAATGCGCAGCAGCCGCTGCTGATCCATTGCTGGGCAGGCATCAGCCGTTCCATGGCCTGCGCCTATGCCGTGCTGTGTGACCGCGCCGGGCCCGGCCGCGAAGTCGAAATGGCGCTGACGATCCGCCGGGCCGCCAGCCATGCCAATCCCAATTCGCTGCTGGTGCGCCATGCCGATGCCGCCCTGGAACGCCAGGGGCGCATGCTCGAAGCGCTGAATGCCATGGGACCGCCGCTGCAGGTTGCCGAGGGCATTACGACAGCCTTGAGGCTGCCATGAGCGCCTCTGCCATCAGCATCGGCCTGTCGGCGGCGATTGTATCGGTCGAACAGGAGCGGCCATTGGTGCTGGTGGTGGCGCATGACGGCACCGCGGACGCCCTGCCCTTTGGTCCCTTCAATCCCGTGACCCAGCGCACCCTGGAATCGGGTTTGCGCAAATGGGTGGGCGAACAGACACGCTTCGACCTGGGGTATAGCGAACAGCTTTACACATTCGGTGATCGTGGCCGGCATTCACCGTCGCCCGATGATGGGGCGCGGGTTGTGTCGGTGGGCTATCTCGCTCTGACGCGGCCCGGTGAGCCCCAGGCGCCGGATACGCGCTGGCGCGGCTGGTATCAATATTTTCCCTGGGAAGACTGGCGCGAAGCGCGGCCCGCTTTGATTGACGGCGTCATCCTGCCCGCCCTGAAGAAATTCGTGAAGGACGCGCCCAATCCCGCCACCGCCGAGCTGCGCCGCACCCGCATGCGGCTGTGCTTCGGCGATGGCGGCCTGCCCTGGGACGAGGAAAAAGTATTGGAGCGCTACGAGCTGTTGTACGAGGCGGGCCTGGTGCGCGAAGCATCGCGCGATGCCGGAAAACAGGCGCGCGAATTGCCCGAACTGGGCAGCACGATGCTCTATGACCATCGCCGCATTCTCGCCACCGCCATCGCCCGGCTGCGCGGCAAAATGAAATACCGTCCCGTGGTGTTCGAGTTGATGGCGCCGTCCTTCACTCTGCTGGAATTGCAGCGCACGGTGGAGGCGCTGTCAGGCACGCGGTTGCACAAGCAGAATTTCCGCCGCCTGGTGGCCGAACAGGGGCTGGTGGAAGGGACGGGAAAATTCTCCGCCCCCGCAAGGGGCCGTCCCGCCGAACTGTTCCGTTTCCGGCGCGAAGTCTTGCGCGAACGCCCAGCGCCCGGCGTGCGGCTCTCCTCCCGGCGATAATTTTTCAAAGCCCCGTTGACTCGCACAGGACCGTCCAGTATTAAACCATTCGGTTATTTAACTGAGTGGTTCAATGGATCGGCTTTCCGAGACGTTTCAGGCCCTGGCCGACCCCACGCGCCGGGCCATTCTGGCGCGGCTGACCCTGGGCGAAACCTCGGTCAATGAACTGGCCGAGCCCTTTGCCATGAGCCTGCCGGCCGTCTCCAAGCATTTGAAGGTGCTGGAGCGTGCTGGACTGATCTCACGCTCCCGCGACGCCCAGTACCGCCCCTGCAAGCTGGAGGCCCAGACGCTCAAAAGCGTGGATGAGTGGCTGGATGAATATCGCCGCTTCTGGGAAGCGCGTTTCGACCGCCTCGACGCCTATCTCAAAAAGCTGCAGCGCAAGCCTGCCAAACGCCGCAAAGCAAAATAGGAGACATCATGACCGCCCAAACCATCACCATTACGCGCCTGTTCGACGCGCCGCGCGCCCTGGTGTTTGAATGCTGGCTGAAGCCGGAACATCTGGTGCAGTGGTACAGCGCCGGCGACGGCTGGACGACGCCCTATGCCGAAAGCGACGGCCGCACAGGCGGGCGCTTCAAGATCGGCTTTGCCGGGCCGGACGGCAAAGTCGCGTTCGATTTCACCGGCACCTATGACGAGGTCACACCATTGGAGCGCATTGCCTTGACCGCGGATGACGGCCGGCCGATGCACGCAGAATTCTCGGATCAGGACGGCAAGACGCTTGTCACCTTTACCCTGACCCTGGAGCCGACGCACAGCGAAGAGCAGCAGCGTCATGGCTGGAGCAACATCCTGGCCAATCTGGGCAAATATCTGGACAGCAAAAACAAGTGAGCAACGGAAAGAAACAACAGGGAAACGTCATGACAAAAACCATCTACGCCGAACGCACCATCACCCTCACCCGACACTTCAAGGCGCCGCGCGCGCTGGTGTGGCAAGCCTGGACTGACCCGAAGCATATCCAGGAATGGTTTGGGCCAGAGAATTTCACCAATCCCGTGGTGAAGGGCGAGGTCAAGGTGGGAAGCAAGATCCACATCACCATGCACGGTCCGGCCGGCACGGATTTCGACAAGGATTTTCCCTGCACCCTGCTGTTCCGCGACGTGGTGCCGGGCGAGAAACTGGTATTCGAGAATGACGCCATTGCCGACGATGGCAGCACCATCCTGGAAGGCCGCACCACCGTGACCTTCCGCGACAAGGATGGCGGCACGGAGATGCAGATGCAGTCCACCGGCACAGCCTTGGTCGAATACGGTGCCGGCTACCTGCAAGGCATGGAACAAGGCTGGAGCGGCAGCTTCGAGAAAATGCGCCGCCTGCTGGAGAAATAGCAGGCTTCCTCTGCAAAAAGGCGCGGGCGGCCATGCGGGCCGTTCGCGCCTGCACTCTTGACCGGCTTATGCTCAGGTGTAGCATAAGTCCTGCGAACCGGCTCTTGAATGCCGGGTTTTTTGCCCCATATTTATACTCGAAATGAGTATTAATAGCAGGTAAGGGAAGGCGACGAAAATGGGCCTGGAACTGGCATATACCGATGCGGTCGCGCGTGCGACCAGCAGCCTGTACGCCAAGGTCTCCCGCGTTATTCCGGAGATCGAATGGCCGGTGCACGCGCCATTGATCGCGGAAATCAATCGCCTCAAGCGCGAAAAAAACGCTGTCATCCTGGGCCACAATTACATGACGCCCGAGATTTTCCATTGTGTCAGCGATTTCGTGGGCGACAGCCTGGCCCTCGCCCGGGAAGCGGCCCGCACCGATGCCCAGGTGATCGTGCAGGCGGGCGTGCATTTCATGGCCGAGACGTCGAAGATTCTCTCGCCGCAGAAAACCGTGTTGATGCCCGACGCCAAAGCCGGCTGCTCGCTGGCCGCCTCGATCACGGCGGCGGATGTGCGGCTGATGCGCCAGAAGCATCCGGGCCTGCCGGTGGTCACTTACGTCAATACTTCCGCCGAAGTGAAGGCGGAAAGCGATATCTGCTGCAC
>CAIXUE010000142.1 GCA_903922545.1 uncultured Alphaproteobacteria bacterium
CAGGTTCAATAAGTTTCTTTTGCAATGCGACACAGAATGGAAAAATAGAATCGACGGCTACGAAACAAAGGCGCGGCTTTCCGCGCCCCGTACATATTGGAATGCTCGGGCTACCCACCACAATTCTCTCGCCTCGAAAGATAGACAGGAGTGGTTTTGGTCGGTATTGGCATTGATTGCTTTGATAGCTGGGGCTTCGTACGTCAATTTCTTTCTCATTCTCCAGCCCGCGAGTGTTCAGGGTGAGATAGCATCTACGGTCCAGCGATTTCTGCTATTTGGCTCTCTTTTAGCGGTCGCGGCTTGGTGGCTTCGCCAAAAGTTGCGCGACGTTCGAACGAATGAATATTATTCTGCAGATGCGTCAGAGCGTGCGACCATGATTGAGACATATGCGGCTATGCGCGGTGATGGATTGCAGGACAAAGACCTGAGTCTGATTTTGGCAGCGCTATATCGCCCTGGCGCCGGCAACCTGTCGGATGACCTTGGCCCGGTCTTGCCGACTGAGGTTTTAGTCCGGACCTTGGCGGAATTTGCCAGTAAAAAATAGCTGAATGAACGCCCAAGCCAGCCTGCGCCCCCAATCTTAACCAATAGAACAAAGCGTGCTTGTCCCCATCCCGCCCTGTCCCATATTGGGACACATATGGACGGGATCACACAAATGCCCAAGAGTATCGCGCAGCTGACAGGGGTATTTGTCACTGCGATCGTGACTTTTGGCACCGATCTAGAACTGATCTACGCGATGGCGCTGGGCATTTTTGCCGGCGCATTGGCGACGTTCTTTGTGTCGCTCGCGGAAGCGAAGAATCTTTATATCGAAGACTAGAAGAAGTACTCCGCCGGAGTATTCGGCCTGCCCCTCGCTTGTGCTCGGGGCGGCCTTCGCTCGCAATGGTCCACCGGACCATTGCGTTGCCTACGGCAAATGCTCAGGCCCCCTCAGGCGGTATCGCGCTGATCGAAGCTTCCATTTCCTGGAAGCTGGGCTGGTATTCGCTCGGCACGCTGCCGCGGCCGATTTCAACCGAAACCTGCGCCGCATTGCCGTGCAGATGCGCGACCAGAATGTCGCGGATCACGTGATAGAACAGCGAATCTTCGTCGATCACCGCTTTCAGGCGCGCGCCCATCGGGCCGACAATGCCGTAAGCCAGGAACACGCCCAAGAAGGTGCCGACCAGCGCCGAGCCGATCATGCCGCCCAGAACTTCCGGCGGTTCGCTGATCGCGCCCATGGTTTTGATAACGCCCAAAACGGCGGCGACGATGCCCAAGGCAGGCAGGCCGTCCGACATGGTGGTCAGCGCATTGGCGCCCACCAGGGCTTCGTGATGATGTTTTTCCAGCTGTTTTTCCATGTTGGTTTCCACCTGGTGCGGGTCTTCCAGGCTCATGGTCATCATGCGCAGCGTGTCGCAGATGAAGTCGAGGGCGAAGTGATCCTTGGTGATCTTGGGATAGCGCTTGAAGATCGAGCTTTCGGAAGGCTTTTCGATATGGGCTTCGAGCGCGATCAGACCCTTGGACTTCATGGTCTTGGTCAAAAGGAACAACAGGCAGAGAAGATCCGTGTAATCCTTGGGCTTCCAGCGCGGGCCGGAAATCACCTGGCCCAGCGAGCCGCCGATTTTCTTGAGATTGTAGATCGAGCCGGCGATCAGCATGGCCGCGATGGCGGCGCCGAAAATGGTGGCCAATTCGTGCGGCGCGGCTTCCATGACAACAGTCAGCGATCCGCCCGTCAAAAGATACGGAACGAACACGCAGACCAGAAGAAAGATAACGCCGCCGATTTGAAGCATGGAAAGAAAAGCCCCGGAATATGGCGATTATCATTAACGGCAGGGGCTTAAAGAGCCGTGAATTCCGCGCAAAAAGCGCAGATTAACGGTTTATGAGTTTTTGGGCGCCTTGCGGCTTTCCGCCAGCTTATGGCCCGCCAGAACCGCCAGTTCCCGCGCCACCGTGTCGCTCATCTGGCTTGCGGCATTGGGGTCGCGGGCGGCGCGGCCGATGGCGCTGATGTGCAGGCACACCACCGCGGTATCGGGCATAAGACCGGCCTGCTCGACATCGTCGAAATAGCGGCACAGCCCGTCGGCGATGCGGCCGGTGGAAAACATGCCGGCGGTTTCGGCGAAGCCGCGAATTTCATGGGCCTTTTCCGACACCAGATCGAAATCCAGGCCGGCATTTTCCAATTGCTCGACATAGGCGCGCACCGCGTCCTGCAGCGACCCCGCGCGGTCCGCGATGATGCGGCTGCCATTGGCGGCGGTGATGTGGCTGCGCAACTTGCTTGCCATGGCGGCGGCTGCGGTCTTGGACACCATCTGGGGATAGGCGTCAGCCGGGATCATGTGCGGTTTGATTTTGGGTTTCTGGGTCATGAGAAATCCTATTGCACCTGAACGTCCTGGAAATCGTCATGCCGGCGCCAGGGGCCGCCATAATTTTCAATGTTTTTGCGCCGCCGGTCGGGGCCGAAATAAGCGTCGGTGCGCACAAAAGCGCGGGGGCGCTCCACAATCTCGGCCAGGCGCGAGAACAGGCTGGACGCGGTGATCGGCTTGGCCAGAAATTCGGTGACGCCGGCATCGCGCGCCGCTTCGACACGGTGTTTTTCGGTGTGGCCGGTGATCATGATGATCGGCAGAAAGGGGTTGGGGCTGTGTTCGCTGGTGCGCACATGGCGGCTGAATTCCAGCCCGTCCATCGGCTTCATGGCCAGATCGCTCAGCACCAGATCGCATTTGCGGTCGCGCAAAGCCGTCAGCGCGGTCGTGCCGTCATTGGCTTCGATCACGTCGCGAACGCCCACCGAATTGAGCAGGGTACGCAGCAGCGAGCGCATATGCTGATTGTCTTCGACAATCAAGACTTTCAGGTTTTCCAACGCTGACGCAGACATGCGTTCCCCTGTCGCCCCGCCGACGCGTTACACAACACGCAAAAATGGGCGCGGGAGCCCGGATTGCGCGTGGAAGTTACGGAAATTTGGTTAGCATTCGGTTACAAATGGACACGGGAAACATTCCCGGGCCCGGCCCGCGGCTTGTTTTTGCCACCCTTCCCCTGTACGGGCGGATCATGAGCGAAGCACGGGAAAGCCTGAGCTGGCGCCTGCGGCACGAGGCGCCCGGCGATGCGGCGCCGATCGAGGCGCTCAACCAATCCGCTTTCGGGCCCGGCCGTTTCGCCAAATCCGCCTGGCGCTTGCGCGAAGGCGTGGCGCCGGTGACGGCGCTGTCCTTTGTCGCCGAGGAAAATGGCGGGTTGAAAGGCTCGGTGCGATTCTGGCCGATCCGGGTTGGCGGCCATGAAGCGCTGCTGCTGGGGCCGCTGGCGGTGGAAAGCGCCGAGCGCGGACGCGGGCTGGGCATCGCCCTGATGCAGGCCGGCATCGAAGCGGCCAAGCGCGGGGATTGGGGCGCGATCCTGCTGGTGGGCGATGAGCCTTATTACGCCAAGGTGGGATTTGCGCGCCTGCCGCCGGGACGGGTGAAATTTCCCGGGCCAGTGGATCCCAAACGGGTGTTGGGCCTGTCGCTGAAAGCGGGCGGGCTGTTGAATATGTCGGGCCAGATCCGGCGCGCGCATATTGACGATCCGGTATGCGCGGATGGAGCGGGGCTGGGGTGAGTAGTGGTGCGCGTTGCACCTCACCCAGCCGCTCGCCCAAGTTCGCGGCGCGTTAGCCCTTTCGCGGGTCCACCAGGACCTGCTCATGCGCTTACGCGCACCGGGCTAACGCCCTTCCATTCTCCACGCAAACAACAACGAACCCACAATCAACAACAACGCCAGCCATGCCGGCAGCAGCGGCTGTTGTGTGAGTGACGTGACGCGATAGGCGCCATTGCGGCGCAGGCCGATGAAATCGCTGCCGCTGGCCTGCTGGCCCGGCACAATGCGCCGGATCTGCGGTGTGCCATCCACCAGCCAATGTATGCCGCCGCCGGTGGCCTGCGCATCCGGTTTGAGAATTTCTTCCGTCGCGCGCATGTCGGCGACTTCCTTGGGGTTCAGCGGCCCGGCCGCGGCGACAGCCGTCAGCTTGCCGTCGCTGACGCGATAAAGCCCCAGCTCATTGACCTTGACGGCGGCGCGCCAGACGCCGGGGGAAACTTTATCCAGCGTCAGGGTCTGGCTTTTGCCCGACGGCATGGTCAGGGCGGTGGGCGCCACGCTTTGCGCCATGGTGCGGCGTGTCACCACGATTTCGCCATCGGCCACGGCGGCGGAAAGATTTTCCGCTTCCAGTTCCGGCTCCTTCATCAGCCAATGCGCCAAGCGGCGCAGCAATTCGGCCTGCGGGCCACCGCCTTCAAAGCCGCGCGCCCACAACCAGATCTGATCTGACAGCAGTTCCGCGACGCGGCCTTTCTGCACTTGATCCAGCACCAGCAGCGGCCGGTTGCCCGGCCCGCTCATCACGGTTTGCCCGGCCACCGGTGTGGCGCCGATCAGGCGAAACCAGCGGCCCCAGCTGGGCTGCACATTCTGGCTGTTGGCTTCCGGCAGATCGCGCGTCACTGGGTGCGCCAGGCCCAAAGCGGTGACTTGCGGCTTGAAGGCTTGGGTCACGATTTCGCCGGTGGGCTGGGCCGGCAGCACATCCGCCAAGGGCGTGCGGAAAACGCTGGTGGGGCCGGCGAATTCGGGGCCGGACGAAACCAGCAGCGCACCGCCATTTTCCACATATTGGGCGATGTTCTGGAAATAGATCATGGGCAGCACGCCCTGCTCGCCATAGCGATCAAAAATCACCAGGTCGAAATTGCGCAGCTTGTCGCCGAACAGGACAGGCGTGGGGAATGCGATCAGGGACAATTCATTGATGGGCGTGCCGTCCTGTTTGTCCGGCGGCCGCAGAATGGTGAAATGCACCAGATCCACCGACGGATCGGTCTTCAGAAGATTGCGCCACACCCGTTCACCGGCATGGGGTTCGCCCGACACCAGAAGCACGCGCAGCCGGTCGCGCACGCCCGACACCGTCACCACGGCGCGGTTGTTCTGCAGCGTCAGTTCGGCGGGGCCCGGCGCCACCGACAACTCCACGACATTGTCGCCTTCATGCGCCACGGGAATGCGGATGACGGTGTCTTTGCCCACCGCAACGGAGCGGTTGCCCTGGGATTTGCCGTCTATGGCGATGCTCACATCCGCGACGGCCTGCGCGTCGGCGCCAAAATCGTCCACCCGCACCGTCATCTGCGCCTGCTGGCCGACAATGGCGAAGCGCGCGGCATTGACGATGCTGAGCTTGCGGTCACGCTCGCCATGCTGGCCGGCGATCAACACATGCAGCGGCGCTTTAAAATTCAACTGCGCCGGCGGCGGGGCGTCATGCACCTGCCCGTCGGTGATCAGGATAGCGCCGGCAATGCGGGCGGGCGGCACATCGGCCAGGGCCGAGTTCAGCGCCGCGAAAGCCTCAGTGCCGTTATTTTCGCCATTGGTGGTGGTGGTGATTTCCGCCTGGCGGATGGTGAGGTCGGGCTGGGCGGCCAAAGCCTGGCGCACCTGCGCCAACGCCTTGTCGGCCTGCGCCGCGCGGTTGCCGATATCCATGCTCTGGGACCGGTCCATCACCACCGCGACCACATCGGGCAAAGGCGCGTGGTTTTCCTTCACCAGCATGGGCCCGGCCAGCGCGAAGATCAGAATTGCGAAGGCCAGCCCGCGCGCCCAGGCGCCGCGGGCGCCCACATAAAATCCGTAAGCGGTGATCGCGAGCCCGGCCAGCGCCAACAGAACGAGCAGCACCAGCGGCAATTGCGGATCGAAAGCCAGCCGGGTCATTTTCGCTTGTTTCTCATTTGCCCAGGCGCTCCAGCAAAGCCGGCGCATGCACCTGATCGGTTTTGTAATTGCCGGTCAGGGCATACATCACCAGGTTGATGCCAAAGCGCAGCGCCTGTTCGCGCTGGGCGTCGCCGCCCGGCACCGGTTCGCTCAGCGGCCGTCCGCTGGCATCCGCCGCCCAGGCACTGGCCCAGTCATTGCCGCCGATGATTACCGGCGAGACGCCATCGCCGCCGCGCGCCGGCGCGGCATTGCCGTCCTTGTCGGCGGGCGGCAACGCTTCGATCCAGAGTTGTCCGCCATCCCAGCGGCCGGGATAGCCGTGAATAATGTAGAAGGCCTTGGTCAGCACATGATCGGCAGGCACCGGTTCCAGCGGCGGCAGATCAAGCCCGGCTGTCAGGCGGCGCAAAGTCTGCTCGCCAGGATTGGTGTCGCCCCGCACCGCGCCCAGCGTCAGGTCGCGTGTGTCGAACAGGATGGTGCCGCCCAGGCGCATATAATCAGCGATTTTGGAAAGCTCGGCGGGCGTCAGGCTTTTTTCGCGCGGATCCATCGGCCAATAGAGCAGGGGATAGAAAGACAGATCGTCCTTCGCCAGATCCACGCCCACCGGATCGCTGGCCTCGTAAGACGTGCGTTGCTTCAAAACGGTGCCCAGTCCCGTCAATCCCGCCTTGCTGGTCTGGTCCACATCGGCAAGACCGGTCATGACATAGGCCAGCTTGGTGTCCAGCGCCGAGGCCATGTTCTTGGCGTCATCGGCGTGGGCGCTGTGCGGCAACGCCGTCAGCATCAGCAACGCAGCCGCTGTGGGCGCGGCAAGACGCAGATTCATATAGCCGCGCAGCCACAGCGCAATCAGCGCATCCAGGCACAGCAGCGCCGCGCCAAGCGCCAGCAGCCAGGGCTCCAGCACCAGGGTATGGACTTCGCCGTAATTGAGCACGTCCGAAAGATTCAGCGGCAACAGCGCATCGCGCGCGCCCAGCACATTCAGCGCGCTTTCCACGCCCTTGGCGCCATAAAGCCCCGGCGGATGGGCGGCGGACACTTCCGTCTTGGCAAAATCCTTCGCCGCGATGGGCAGAAGATCGGCGGGCGCGGGAATGGCATGGCCAAAGCCGTCCAGCACGCTCATGGGCGCCAGGCTGGAAAGCCGTGACAGATCGCCCGTGGTGGTGCCCGCCGACAGCGCCAGAATGCGCTTGAGCATATCGACATAAAGTCCCGACAGCGGCAGCGACGACCAGGCCGGGCTGGCGGTGATGTGGAACAGCACAATCCAGCCCTGGCCCTGTTGCCTTGCTGTGACCAGCGGCGTGCCATCGGTCAGCCGCGCCCAGCTGCGGTCGGCGGTTTCGCCATTGGGTTCGGCCAGGATCTGGCGCGAGACGGTGACTTCATCAGGCGCGGTCAATCCGTTGAAAGGACTGTTGGCCGGAAAGGGCGCCAGCTTTTGCGGCGTGCCCCAGGACATGGCGCTGTCCAGATAACGCCCGCCGACGCGCAGCGGCACCGGCACCAGCGCATCGGTGCCGCCGGTCATGCGCGGGCCGGCGAAACGCACCAGCACGCCGCCGCCGGAAACAAATTTGTTCACCGCATCGGCGTCGCTGCCGCTGATTTTTCCAATATCCGCCAGGAACAGCACCGAAACATGGCGTGCGATCAGGCCGGAGATGGTGTTCTTTTCGGTTTCGGCGAAAGGCGCCAGCGCCCGCTCCAGATAATAAACGTCCGACAAAAGCGGCTGCTCGGCTTCGGCGGTGGCGGCCGAAACAATGCCGGCGCGCCGTTCGGTGCCGCCGGTATCCAGAAGCTGCACTGCTCCGGCGCTTTCCTGGCTGCGGATTTGCAGCCGCACGGTTTGATTGCGGATTTCCAGCGGTAAGGCCAGGTGGCCGGTGCCGCGCGTGGCGCCCGGCTTGAATATGATGGGCGCGTCGCTGAGGGTTTCGCCATTGCGGCCGATGGCGGCGACGATGGCTTCACGCGCGCCCTTGGCGCCCGTCGCGATGGCGCTGACCTGAAAGCCGGTGCCGTCACGTACCGGCGGCAGCAAGCCCATCGCCGTGGTCTGCGGTCCGAATATTCTCAGGTCGCCGAGTTTTGCCAGCGCATCGTGAAAGGCGCGGCCCGAACCATCTTCGATGCCGTCGCTCAGCCAGAAAATCTGCGGCCGTGCCGCAAAGGATGCACGTGCCAGGGCCGTGGCCGCCGCCTTGCGATTGCCCTGCCACGACATGGGCCGGATATCGCGCGCCGCGCGTTCCGCGCCGCCGGCATCCAGGAATGTCACTGGCGCGCTGGTTGCCGTCGGCACAATGGCGACAGGACGATTGCCCGCGCCGCGCAGCAGGTCCGAAATCACGCCCTGGCGTTCGTCCCAATTGGCCGCCGCTGTCCAACCATTGTCCATCACCAGAACCACCGGGCCATTGCCGCTGATCTGGGGCGCGCGGCCCAGAAGCGGATCAGACAAAGCGGCGATCAAAAGCGCTGCCGCGATCAGGCGCAGCAACAGCAGCCACCAGGGCGTATGCGCGGGCGTCTGCTCGTCATTCTTCAGGCCCAGCAAAAGCCGCAGCGGCGGAAAGGCGATGCGGCGCGGCTGGGGCGGGGTGACTTTGAGCAGCCACCACAGCACCGGCAACACGCCCATGCCCGCCAATATCCAGGGCGCGCCGAAACTCAATTGTGAGAAAAGCGCTGCCAAGTCAGGACATGCCAATTGCGCCATGCAGCGCGACCAATGCGCGGAGCGGCGCGTGATCGGTGCGATGGGCGGTCATGGTCCAGCCCAGCCGCAGCGCGGCGGCGGTAACTTCTTCGCCATGGGCGCGAAAGCGGGTGCGGTAAGCCTCGGCCACGCTTTCGGCCCGGCCGAACAGGGCGTTGTCACGGCCGCGCACCGATTCAAAACGCGCCCGGCCGGTATAGGGAAAATCTTCTTCCGCCGGATCGACAATGCGCACCAGATGGCCGGTGATGCCGGCGCGGGCAAACTGGCGCATGGTGTCCAGCGCGGCTGGATCCAGAAAATCGCCCAGCCAGACCAAAGTCGCGCCGCGGGTTATGGGATTGGGCGGCGGCAATTCGCGCGCCTGCATCTTTCCATCCAGCAGGCCATGGGCGATGCGGATCAGGGCCAGGCGCGATGCGGCGGGCCGTTCACCGCCGCCAAGAAATGCCACCCGTTCGCCGCCGCGCACCAGCAAGGACGCCAGCGCCAGCAGCAGCAATTCGGCGCGGCTCCGTTTGGTCACGCTGCCGGACGAAAAATCCATGCCCGCGCCGCCGTCGCGCCAGAACCACACGGTCTGTGCGGCTTCCCATTCGCGTTCGCGCACAAACAGATGTTGCGATTTGGCGGACTGACGCCAGTCGATCCGGGCGGCGTCTTCATTCTGATAGCGGCGAAATTGCCAGAAGCTTTCGCCAATGCCGGCGCGGCGGCGTCCATGCACGCCCAGGCTGACGGATGCGGCCAGCCGGTCGGCCGCCACCAGCAGCGGCGGCAATCCGGCGCTGATGCCGTCCGCCTCATGCTGCAGCGGTGAAAATCCGGTCACGCCAGTTCCTTTAGTGAAGCGCTTCTACAGAAGCGTCTTGCAAAGCTTTTCGATCACGCCCGTGGTCGTTGCGCCTTCGGCGCGGGCGGCGAAATTCAGCGCCATGCGGTGGCGCAGCACCGGTCCGGCCAGGGCCGCGATATCGTCGCTGGACGGCGCCAATCTTCCGTCCATCAAGGCGCGGGCGCGGATCGCCAGCATGAAGGCCTGGCCGGCGCGCGGCCCGGGACCCCAGGCGATCTGTCCGCGCGTATCGTCATGTTCAGAGTCAGGCCGCGCAGCGCGCACCAGACGCAGGATGGAATCCATCACCGCCTCGCCCACCGGCATGCGCCGCACCAGCGCCTGGGCTTCCAGCACATCTTCGGGTCCGCAGACGCGAGACGCGCGTTTTTCTTCGCCGATGGTGGTGGCGGTCAGCATGCGCCGTTCGGATTCAAGATCCGGATACCCCACATCGATCTGCAGCAGGAAACGGTCAAGCTGGGCTTCGGGCAAAGGATAAGTGCCTTCCTGCTCCAGCGGATTTTGCGTCGCCAGCACATGAAAGAGCTGTGGCAGATCATGCCGCGCGCCCGCCACCGTGACGTGTTTTTCCTGCATCGCCTGCAGCAGCGCCGATTGGGTGCGGGGGCTGGCGCGGTTGATTTCGTCGGCCATCAGAAGCTGGGTGAAGACGGGTCCGCGCAAAAAGCGAAAGCCGCGCGAGCCGGAAGCGGATTCTTCCATCACTTCGGAACCGGTGATGTCGGTGGGCATCAGGTCGGGGGTGAACTGGATGCGGCTGGTTTCCAGGCCCAGCACCACCGACAGCGTATCCACCAGCTTGGTCTTGGCCAGGCCCGGCACGCCGATCAGAAGGCCATGGCCGCCGGCCATCAGGGTGACCAGGGTCTGCTCGACCACTTCGTCCTGGCCGAAAATCACTTCGGAAATGCGCCGCCGCACCTTGTTGAAGGTGTCGGCCGCTTTTTCCAGCCTGGCGGGGGCTTTGTCGATCAGTTCGGCTTCCTGGGACATTCTGGGGTCCATAACGGCTATCTTGAAGCTCGGGTGTCGCACCCTGATACTGCACCTTGGGGCCGGTCACGCAAGGCACGGGCAAGTGACTTAACTATAAAGGAAAAGACCGCGCAATGCGGGGTACGGTGAGGATTATGGAACCGGGGCGCGAGGCGCCATGAATGCCCTTTTGGACGATCCGCTTGGCGCCCTGCGCGCCGTGCTTCTCCAGACCGCGCCGGACCATATCGGCCGCGATGAATATGCCCTTTATCCGGAGATGCGCGCGGCGGGGCAGGGCGCGCCCGTCGCGGCGGCGGTGCTGATCCCCCTGATCGCGCGTGCCGAGGGACCGACGCTGCTTTTCACCCGCCGCACCGAACATCTGGCCCGGCATAGTGGCCAGATCAGCTTTCCCGGCGGGCGCAGCGAGGCGTTTGATCAGTCGCCGGTCCAGACTGCCCTGCGCGAAACCCAGGAGGAAACCGGCATCGCACCGGCTTTTGTCAGCATCGCGGGTTTTTTGCCGCGCTATCTCACCGGCACCGGTTTTGACATCAGTCCGGTGGTGGGTGTGGTGACGCCGGGCTTCACCCTTCAGCCCGACGCGCGAGAAGTGGCGGAGATTTTTGAAGTGAAGCTGGATTTTTTCCTGGATCCCGCCAATGCCAAGCAGATCAGCCGCGAAATGGCCGGCCGCGCCCGCCGGGTGCATGTCTTTGAACCGGATGGTCATTATATCTGGGGCATCACCGCCGCGCTGCTGATGGATTTGGCGGCGCTGCTGCGCGCCGCATGATAGATAGAGCCTTATGAGAATTGATCCGGCCAAACATCCCTGGCTCAGCGAACCGCAAACCCGCGTGGTGATGGAAGCGCTGGGTCAAGCACGCTTCGTCGGCGGCGCGGTCCGCAATGCCCTGCTGGGTGTGGGCGTGACGGATATCGATATTGCCGTGCCGGTGCCGCCGCGGGAAACCATGCGCCTGCTGGAAGCGGCGGGCATCAAGGCGATCCCCACCGGTTTTGATCACGGCACCATCACCGCCGTTCAAGGCGGCAAGGTTTTTGAAATCACCAGCCTGCGCCGTGATGTGGAGACCGATGGCCGCCACGCGGTGGTGAGCTTCACGACCGAATGGGATGAAGATGCTGCGCGGCGCGACTTCACCATGAACGCGCTTTATGCCGCCGGCGATGGCGAGATTTTCGATTACACCGGCGGCATCGAAGATCTGGTGGCGGGCCGGGTGCGCTTTGTCGGCGATGCGCGCGCCCGCATTGCCGAAGATTATTTGCGCATCCTGCGCCTGTTCCGTTTTCATGCCTGGTACGGCAAGGGCGAAATTGAACCCGGCGCTTTGCATGCCGCCAGCGAAGGCAAAGCTGGCCTGAAGCAATTGTCGGGCGAACGCATCGCCAAGGAATTGCTGCGGCTGCTGGAATGCCCAAATCCCGCGCCAGTGTTGCGGTTGATGGCGGCAAGCGGCGTGCTGCCGGAGCTTTTGCCGTATGCGTTGACCTTGCCGCGGCTTGAGCGTTTGACGCTGACCGATGCCGACAATTTCTTCGCGCCCGATGCGTTGCTGCGCCTGGCCGCCCTCCTGCCCGCCGATGCCGGCGTGGCGCGCGCGGTTGCGGAGCGCCTGCGCCTTTCCGCCGCCGACCGCGACCGGCTGGAAGTTTTGGCGGGCACGGAAGCGCTCACGTATCTGTCGGCGCAGGGTGCGCACAAGCTGCTCTACAAAATCGGCGCGAACGCGTTCAAAGACCGGGTGCGATTGAATTGGGCGGCTGGTGACGGTAATGCGCTGGCTTGGCGCATGTTGCTGGACGTTGCTGGCAAATGGAGAAAGCCGCACTTTGCTTTTTCCGGCCGCGATGTGATGGAAGCGGGCGTTCCCGAAGGCCCGGCCATCGGAAAAATCCTGGCCGAAGTCGAAGGCTGGTGGATCGAACAGGATTTCCCCGATGATGAATCTCTTCTGGCGGAAAAGCTGAAAAGCGCCATCGCGGCCCATTCCCCATGAGTTTTCTGCTCAAGGATTCCCTCACGCTGCCGGGCAGCGCGGTCAACGAAGACGCCTTCGCCCATGGTGATGCCGCGGCATTGGTGATGGATGGCGCCACGCCTTTGGGTGAGGCGCTGATGCCGGGCCCCAGTGACGCGGCCTGGCTGGCGCAGTTCGGCGCCCGCCGTTTGATGGCGCATTTGAAAGACGGCGATGCGCCCCAACTGGCGCTGGTTCATGCTCTGGCCGATGCGGAAAAAAGCTTTAACGCGCTGCGCCGCCGGCCAGTGCGCGAGAAATGGGAAACGCCTGCTGCATCGATGATGCTGGCGGTGGAAAGCGGTGCCGATCTGGAATTCCTTTGGTTTGGAGATTGCACCGCGCTGCTGTTGCAGGCGGAAAATTTCCAGATCATTGGCGATGGCTTTGACAGGCGCGGCTATGAAGCGGACCGCGCTCGCAAATTGGCCAAGGAAAAGAACCTGGCGCCCGCGCCCGATCTGAACCGTCCGGAAATCCTCAGCGCGCTGCGCGCCGGACGCAGCCGCATGAACAGCGGCAGTCATTGGCTGTTCAGTCCCGAGCCGCGCGCCGCCGCGCATGCTTCGCGCCAGATGGTGAAAGCTTCGCCCGGCGCGTTGCTGCTGCTGGCGTCAGATGGGTTCCTGGCGCTGGCCAGCGATTATGGCGCCTATGACGCGCCAGGCCTGATCCGCGCCGCCCGCGACAAGGGCCTCGCCGCGCTGGGCGAAGAGTTGCGGAAAATCGAAAACGCCGATCCGCTGGGCGAAAAATTCGCGCGCTTTAAAAAATCAGATGATGCAACGGCGCTGCTGGTCGAGATCGCTTAAAACAAAGCGCTTATAACTTCGTGACTGCCGCGCCAGATCAGCGACAGCGCGACATAGACCACGATCAAAAGCCCCACATAGGAAACCCAGCGCCAGCGTTCCAGCACGCGCGCCATCATTTCCGCCGCAGCTCCCATCAGCGCCACGGACAGAAGCAATCCGATCACCAGCACATCCAGATGCCCGATGGCGGCGCCCGACACCGCCAGCACATTGTCCAGCGACATGGAAATATCAGCGACCACGATCTGCAGGATGGCGGTACGCAGCGAGGCGGTGGCGTCCGGCCCCTGCACATTTTTCTTATGACCACCGGAAATGTCGCGCCAAAAACGCCAGCTGACCCATAAAAGAAGAATGCCGCCCGCCAGGGTCAGCCCGATCACCTGCAGCAGCGACACCGCTATCAGCGCCAGGCCGACCCGCAAGGCGACCGCCGCCGCCAGGCCCCACAGAATGACTTTGCGCCGGTAAGCCGCCGGCACCCGGGCGGCGGCCAGGCCGATCACCACGGCATTGTCGCCCGCCAGCATGATGTCGATCATCAGCACTTGCGCGAGGGCCACGAGGCCGCCGGGTTGGAATAGCGTCAGGTGCAAAACATTACCTCTGGGAAAGAATCAGTCTGGCGCAATGCTTCACCCAGCACCATGGCGGCGGCCTGGGCGACATTGAGCGATCGCATCCCCGGCCGCATGGGAATCAGCAGCCGGGCATCGGCCGCCTGATGCACATCTTCCGGCACCCCGGCGCTTTCCCGGCCCAGAAGCAGGGTATCGCCGGGCGCAAAGGCAAAACCGGTATAGGGCTGGGACCCTTGGGTGGTCAGAAGCAGCAACCGTCCCTGCCGTTGCCCGGCAAAGGTGGCCCAGGATTCGTGCCGGGTCAGGTCCACGCCCGCCCGGTAATCCATCCCCGCCCGGCGGAAATTGCGGTCGCTGAGCAGAAATCCACAGGGCTCGATGATATCCATCGCCACCCCAAGGCAGGCGCAAAGCCGCATCAGGGAGCCTGCATTTTGCGGAATGTCGGGCTGATACAGCGCCAGGCGCATCGAAATCGCTCCCTTTTGGGCCGAACCGGCGCAAGTGGCCGCAGGAAAAGGCATTTTCTGCGTCATCGTGCCGCAAGACCCCCCATATCCGACTCTCTATTTTACCGCGCGGAAAGACAATCGGGCGGGGATTCGTCAGACCGGCGCGTCACTTCGGTCAATTCCGTTTACGCGCCCGGATGTGGCAATAGTCTTCGGCTTTTCAAAGGGTGATGACGTGACAGCTACGACTCACGACGCGGGCACCAGACGCGACTTTCTTTATGTGGCGTCGGGCGCGGTTGGCGCCGTCGGCGTCGCCATGGCGGCCTGGCCGTTCATCGATCAGATGAACCCGTCCGCCGCCGCCCTGGCGCTGGCCTCGGTCGAAATCGATATTTCGCCCATCGTTGCCGGCCAGCAGATTGTTTTCAAATGGCGCGGCCATCCGCTGTTCGTGCGCCGCCGCACCCCGGCGGAAATCGCCGAATCCAAGGCGGTTGATGTCGGCTCGCTGCCCGATCCCCTGGCGCAGAACGACAATCTGCCCGCCGGTGCGCCGGCCACCGACGCCAACCGCGCCATCAAGCCGGAATGGCTGGTGCTGATCGGCGTCTGCACCCATCTGGGCTGCACCCCCACCGTTTCCACACCGACGGATGTTCAGGGCGAATATGGCGGCTGGCTCTGCCACTGCCATGGTTCGCAATACGATACGGCAGGCCGCATCCGCAAAGGGCCGGCGCCGCGCAATCTGGAAGTGCCGCCTTATGCCTTCCTGTCCGACACCCGCATCAAAGTCGGCTAACGGAGAAAAACCATGTCCGGGCCTTCCACCTACAATCCCAATTCCGGTTTCGAGAAGTGGCTTGATCAGCGCCTGCCGCTGCCGCGCCTGTTGCACGACACCGTGCATACCTTCCCCACGCCGCGCAATTTGAACTTCTGGTACACCTTTGGCGGCATTCTGACCTTCTGCCTTATGGTGCAGATCCTCACCGGCATCGTGCTGGCGATGCATTATGTCGCCAATGCGGGCATGGCCTTCAATTCCGTCGAAAGCATCATGCGCGACGTGAATTATGGCTGGCTGGTGCGCTTCATCCATTCCACCGGCGCCTCCATGTTCTTCCTGGCCGTGTACCTGCACATGTTCCGCGGGCTTTATTACGGGTCTTACAAGGCGCCGCGCGAGCTGATCTGGATCATCGGCGTCCTGATTTATCTCTTGATGATGGCCACGGCCTTTTTCGGCTATGTGCTGCCCTGGGGCCAGATGTCCTTCTGGGGCGCCACC